>NZ_DASYZI010000422.1:0-2586 GCF_035946395.1 Actinocrinis sp. | reverse complement strand
TCAAACTCTCCATAAAAGAACAGTATTGACCACCTGGCTGAATCATCCCGACGGGGGTCGGGACACTCACACCATCCAAAACATAAATGGCATCGCAAACTTCATCGACACACTGTTGAGTTCTCAAAAAACAGACACCGTGCACGGCGTGGATCCTGCTGCCAGGCCTGTCACCGTCAGTGTTGTTCGGCTGTCGCCAATCGGATCGGTCCGGTTTGCCCGGACTGCCCCTTGTGGCGACTTGGTAAACACTAGGCCCCGCGCGCGGGGGCGTCAAATCGGCTTATCAAGGCACTGTCTACGCCCCGGGCCTGGGGCTTTTTCGTCTGTCAGCGCGTCAGCTCGACGGCGCCGAGGGTACGGCGGCCACGGCGCAGGAGCAGCCAGCGGCCGTGTAGGAGGTCGGCCTCTGTGGGGCTCGCGTCTACGTCCTCGATCTTGGCGTTGTTGGCGTAGGCACCGCCCTCCTGGATAGCGCGGCGGGCGGCCGAGCGGCTGGGGACGATACCGGTGTCGGCGAACAACTCGAAGTAGGGCCTGAGCTCGGTGACGCCGGCGCTGGGTAGTTGCGCGAGCGCGGCCTTCAGGGTCTGCTCGTCGAGGCTCGTCAGCTCGCCCTGGCCGAACAGGGCGCGGCTGGCGGCTTCGACTCTGGTGAACTGGTCGGCGCCGTGCACGAGCGTCGTCACGTCCTCGGCGAGGGCCCGCTGGGCCAGGCGCAGGTGCGGCTTCTGCTCGGTGGCGGCGGCAAGTTCCCCGATTTCGTCACGGCTGCGGAAGGTGAAGATCTTGAGGTACTCCTCGACCTTCGAATCCTCGGCATTGAGCCAGAACTGGTAGAAGGCATAGGGGGACATCAGCTCGGCGTCGAGCCAGACCGTACCGGTCTCGGTCTTGCCGAACTTGGTACCGTCCGCCTTCGTGACCAGCGGGGTGCCCAGAACATGCACGGAAACGCCCTCGGCGCGGTGGATCAGGTCGACACCCGCGGTGAGGTTGCCCCACTGGTCGCTGCCACCGGTCTGGAGGGTGCAGCCGTACTTCCGGTAGAGCTCCAGGAAGTCGAGGCCCTGCAGAATCTGGTAGGAGAACTCGGTGTAGCTGATCCCGGCCTCCGAGTTCAACCGGGCGCTGACCGCGTCCTTCGACAGCATCTTGCCCACCCGGAAGTGCTTGCCGACGTCACGCAGAAAGTCGATCGCGGACAGTGGGGCGGTCCAGTCGAGGTTGTTGACGATTCGGGCGGCGTGCGGACCGTCGAAGTCGAGGATTCGCTCGACCTGGACGCGGATGCGCTCGACCCACTCGGCGACGGTTTCCTTCGTGTTGAGCGTTCGCTCGGCCGTCGGCTTGGGATCGCCGATCAGACCGGTGGAACCGCCGACCAGGCCGAGTGGGAGGTTTCCGGCGTCCTGGATCCGACGCATCGTGATCAGCTGCACGAGGTTGCCCATGTGCAGGCTCGGCGCGGTCGGGTCGAAGCCGCAGTAGAACGTGACCGGACCGTCCGCGAAGGCCTTGCGCAGGGCCTCTTCGTCGGTGCACAGGGCGAGCAGGCCCCGCCACTTCAGTTCGTCGACGATGTCGGTCACGGTTCGTCCGTCTCCTGTTCGAATCGGATATTGGGTACTAGCGTGCCCGATGACGGATGAAGATCGCTAACTGGTTCTGCGCTTGGGCACGTGGGGGCGGTAGGCGCTGACCGTGGCGTCGCCCTCGATCCAGAAGCGCCATGGGAAGTCGGGGGCGTCACGCAAACCGACGCGGGGGCCGGTGCGTATGTGGTCCCGGGTTGGTGGCTCACCGTGGAGGACCAGCAATGGGCCGGTGCCGCAGATGTCGGCGCCGTCGTCGGCGCGTGTGACGGCCAGGGACTCGACCAGGCGCGCTGGGCCGCGGGCCAAGTCACGGTCGTGCTTCGCGGACGGGCGGCGTTTGCGGGCGACGTCCACGCCGTCGACGATCGCCGCAGCGCGCAAGAGGATCCCGGTGGGCATGCCGGGCGGGCCGCAGACGAGGTTCATGCAGTTGTGCATGCCATAGGTGAAGTACACGTACACATGGCCGGGAGGGCCGAACATCGTGCCGTTGCGCTTCGACCTGCCGCGAAAAGCGTGCGAGCCTGGGTCGTTCGGGCCGTCGTACGCCTCGACCTCGGTAAGTCGGGCCGTTACGGCTCCGTCAGGGGTGTGGTGCACGACAAGCCTACCGAGGAGGTCGGGAGCGACCTCCAAGACTGGCCGGTCGAAGAAGTCGCGGGACAGTGGCTCGTTCGGCTCAGGCACCGTGCCACTCACGTTGAGTTGCCAGCAATTCACGGACCGCGGCCAGTTGTTCGCGGACGCGCACCGGTGCGGTGCCACCGCGACCGTCGCGAGAGGCGAGCGAACCCTCGACGGTGAGCACCTGCTTGACCTTGGGGGTAAGGCGGGGATCGATGGCGGACAGATCCTGGTCGGTGAGGTCGGAGAGTTCGATGTCGCGCTGCTCGCAGTAGCGGACCGCGGCGCCGGCGATCTCGTGCGCCTCGCGGAACGGGACGTGCTGCTTCACCAGCCACTCGGCGACGTCGGTGGCGAGCGAGAA
>NZ_DASYZI010000421.1:0-3361 GCF_035946395.1 Actinocrinis sp. | reverse complement strand
CGAACCGGCGGCTGCGCCGACCGACGCGGTCGAACGCACCGCCCTGCTGACCGCCGCGCTGCGTGCGGCGGAGACCAGCCGCCCCGACCGGATCTATGAGGACCCGTACGCCGCCGCGCTGTGCGGCGACGCCGGGCCGTCGCTGCTGGCCGAGATCCGTGAGGCAACGTTCCCCAAGAACGCGTTGCGCACTCTTCCGAGCACCCCGGACTACAACGCCATCCGCACCCGGTTCTTCGACGACTACCTCCAGCGGGCCGCGAAGGATTCCGACCTGAGCCAGGTCGTCCTGGCGCCGGCCGGCATGGACTCGCGCGCCTACCGGCTGGCTTGGCCCGAGCACATCCGGTACTTCGAAGTCGACCGGCCCGCGGTGCTCGAATACAAGCGCGACCGGCTGCGCGGCGTCGACCCGCAGGTGCAGCATCACGTCGTCGCGGCCGACCTGACCGCGCCCGACTGGGAAGCACGCCTCGCGGCAGCCGGATACGACCCCGCGTCGCCCTCGGTCTGGCTGCTGGAGGGCCTGCTGTACTACGTCACCGAGAGCGACGCGCACAGCATCCTCGACCGGATCGCCGCGATCATGGCGCCGGGCGGCCTGATCGCCGCCGACATCGTCAACGACGCCGCGCTGACGCTGCCGAACATGCGCGGCCTGCTCGACCTCTTCGCCGGCTGGGGCTGCCCCTGGCTGTTCGGCACCGACGAGCCCGAGCGGTTCTTCGCGGCGCACGGCTTCGCCGTCGAGGCGGTACAGCCGGGCGACCCGGAAGCCGACTTCGGACGTTGGCCGGACCCCGTGCCGCCGCGCGGCGAGAAGAACGTGCGCCGCGTGTTCTTCTTGCACGGACGGCGGACCTGACATGCCGTCAGCCGTCGTCGTGGGGGGCGGCCCGGCGGGCTTGGCGGCGGCGCTCGCGCTGCACCAGAACGGCTGGGGGGCACTGGTCGTCGAGGGTTCGCCCCCGCCGCCGACCGCAGCGCCGTCCGGGTCTGCTTCGTCCGGGCCACCTTCGTCCGATCTGGCCTGGTACCGGCCCAGCGTGCCGCAAGCGCAGCAGTCGCACACCTTCACCTCGCTCGGAGTACGGACGCTGCGACGGCGCGCTCCTGCGGTGCTCGACGCGTTGCTCGCGGCCGGTGCGGAGATGTTCGATCTGACGACGAGCATGCCGCAGCATGCGGCCGACAGTGCCAGGCAGCCGCAGGACGACGAACTCGTCGCGCTCGCATGCCGCCGCACCACCTTCGAACTCGTGCTGCACCGATACGTCGCGGCCCTGCCCCGCGTCCGCATCCGATACCTCACGCAGGTCGTCGGCGTGACACTGGCGTCGGACCGGCCGGTGGTCAGCGGCGTGGTGACCAAGACGGGCGACGTGCTGTCGGCAGACGTCGTGATCGACGCCACCGGCAGGCGTGCAGCCTCCCGTGCCTGGCTCGATGCCGCCGGCCACCCCGTCGGCGAGGACTTGGCCAGCCCGTCAGGCGTGACCGGGTTCACGCGCTTCTACCGGCTCAGCGGATCGCGCAGACCCGGCCCGCTCAATCGCGGCCACGCTGCCGGCGACGTCTTCGATCACTACGCCGGTGTGCTCCATCCCGGGGACGGCGGCACCTTCTCGATCGCAATCGGCACTCTTCCGGGTGATCGGGAGCTCTCCGCGCTGCGAACCCCGGCGGGATTCACCGCCGCCGCCGAAGCCACTCCCTGGCTGAGCCCGTGGCTCGCCGATGGTGTCAGCGTCCCGATATCGCCCGTCCGGGCGTTGGCATGCCCGCCGAACGCTTTGCGCGCCGCCGCCACGACGCCAGTCGTCGCGGGCCTGTACCCCGTCGGCGACGCGGCCTGCGTGACCAATCCGCTGTTCGGGCGCGGCATGTCGCTGGCCATGGCGCACGCTTTCGAACTGGCGGACCTGCTCGCCGCGCACCCGGCAGCCGACCAGGCCCAGGCAGACACCGCGGCGGGCCTGGCCGACGCGCTCTACCGCCCCTGGTACGAGCACGCGGTCCTCGCCGACCAGGCCCGTACTGCCCAATGGCGTATGGCGATCACCCAAATCAGCGGGCCCATCGACGCCGATGGCGCCAGTGACACTGCTGGCACCGGAAACACTGCTAGCACCAGAAACACCGCTGACGCCCCTGGTGCCGATAGCACCGATAGCACTGGTCGTGCCACTGACGCCGCCAACGCCGCCAAAAGTACGGATAGCGCCGCCGACTCTGCGCCGCCGCCCGCTGCGTTGCAGCCTGGCCGCCCTTCGCCACGTGCTGTCCTCGCGGCGGCTGCCACCGACGCAACCGTGTGGCGTGGCATGACCCGGATGGCCATGACTCTCAGCACGCCCGGCGAAGTCTTCGCCGACGAGGCGTTCACCAGCCGCGTCGCCCGCGCCTCGGCCGCCGCGACCCCGAATCGCCTGAATCGCCCGAGCCCGCCGACCCGCGCGGCGCTCGTGAACGCGGTCGCCATGGCGACGCAGGCCTCCGAAGCCCTTGAGCCTGCTCAGCCTCGGATAGGGGCGTAAGCCATGCCCATTCCGCTCGTCGATGTGCCGCCGTCGCCCACTCGGGTCGAGTCCGGCCAGGCCGGATCACGCCATCGGGTGCTGCTGGCGCCGATCACCGTCACCCCGTCCAAGCCGCTGACCCCGTCCCATCTCAAGGGTCTGCTGTGGACCGACGTCATGTACCGCGCCACCGGCCGGATCGCCGACGTCAGCTACCGGTACAGCCCCAGCACGTACTTCCTGACCGAACAGACCCTCGCGTTCTGGGAGTTCCTCGACCGCGCGGTCGGCGACACCGACTACTCCGGTCTCGACGAAACGGAGATCGGCACCCTCTACATGCGCCACCGCGCCGAGCCGACGCCCGTCGCGCCGGCCGCGCTGCGCCCCTATGCCGAGGCCGTCGAGATCTGCGGTTGGGCCCATCCCGCGGCGACCCGGGTGCTTGAACTGTGGAGCGACCACTACGCGCGGCTTGGCATGCACGATCCGGGCCTGACCCGCCATCAGCCGCCCGGCCTCGGCCTGGAGGAAGTGTTGGAGATCCTGGACAGCCACAGCATGTGCCTGGATCACCGTGACGTGCACGGCCCCGTCTACCTGGACCTGACCCGTTTCGGGCTGCCGCTGCGTCAGATCGTCTCGGCCGGCGGGCAAGCCAACTACTTGGCGTGCGCGCTGCGTGAGCTGCTGCCGCTGGTGCCGGACTTCGACGAGGTCGTGCTGCTCTACGACCGCGAGATGGACCCCGACTACCAGCTGCTGGCCCGCGTCCTGTCGGCGCGCGGAGTGAGCGTGCGCCGCGTGCCGATCGGCCGCGTGCCCATCGACGGCGCGATCCG
>NZ_DASYZI010000420.1:0-39898 GCF_035946395.1 Actinocrinis sp. | reverse complement strand
GCCCTGCCGGTCATCGCGAAGACGCTGTCCGACATGAACCTGATCCACCGCAACGTCGGCCAGCTGACCCTCGCCACCGGGGTGGTCGACGACACCGTCGGCTGGTTCATCCTCTCGATCGTCTCCGCGATGGCCGTCAACGGCGTGAGCGGACGCTCGATCGGGCTGTCGCTGACGTACCTGGCCATCGTGGCGTTCTTCGCGGCGTACGCCGGAAAGCGCCTGTTGACCCCGGTGCTGCGCTGGGTTGACCGGGCCGGCGACGCCGGGGGGATGACGGCGCTCGTCGTGGTCATCGTCATGCTGTGCGCCGCGGCCACGCAGGCCGCCGGTCTTGAGGCCTCGCTCGGCGCGTTCACCGCCGGAATGATGATCCGTTCCACCGGGGTGGTCGACCTCAGCCGCCTCGCCCCGCTGCGCGCGGTGGTGATGTCGGTCCTCGCGCCGTTCTTCTTCGCCCTCGCCGGACTGCGGGTGGACCTCGGCGTGCTGGGCCGTCCCGTCGTCCTGATCTCAGCGATCGTGGCGCTGGCCATCGCCGTCGCTGGCAAGTTCGCCGGCGCCTACACGGGCGCGCTGATGAGCAGGCTGCCCCGCTGGGAGGCGCTGGCGCTGGGGGCCGGCATGAACACCCGCGGCGTCATCCAGATCGTCATCGCCACGGTCGGCCTGCGGCTGAAGGTGCTGGACACGGACACCTACACCATCATCATCCTGATCGCCATCACCACCTCGCTGATGGCGCCGCCGATCATCCGCCGCGCGATCCAGCACATCGACGAGACCGACGAGGAGGAGTTGCGCCGGCTCGAATTGGCCGCCTTCCATGACCCGCTGACGCAGCGCTGACGCCGGCCGCGGCGCAGCACCGGCGCAGCCCGGCGAACTCGGCAATCCGGGAGTGACCGCAGGCAATCTGGAAGTGGTCGCGCTGCCGCGCGAGCCGCAGGATTAGGGACACGAGCCAACGCTTTGCGCAGGTCCCCGCCTGGATGCCGTGAAGGGGAACGAAGAACGGTGGCATCAGGGCGATGAGAAAGACGGGGCCCGATCGCGGTGCGGTGCTGCCCTCCCCTCCAGAAGCACCGCACCGCCTCCCGACGGCGGCCCTGCGCACCACGGCCCCGGACCTGACCGGAAAACCGACTGCCCGCCACCGCGCGAGTGCGCGGGGCGGGCAGTCGGCCTTCAGACCGCTGAATCGAGACCGTCAGACCGTCGCCGTCACGCCTGCGCCGCGGCGGCCAACTCGCCGGTGATGTCCTCCAGCGTGCGCTGCTTGGTCTCGGGACCCGCGAACGCGAAGGCCACCGCCGCCATCAGCAGCGGAATCGCGCCGATCAGCGCGGTCACGGTGATCGAGGGGACGTTCTTGCTGGCCACGACGATGGCCAGGATGAGCACGCCGCCCGCCTTCGTCATACCGGCCGCCAGACCGGTGCCCCGCGAGCGCACCATGGTGGGATAGACCTCGGCGGCGTATCCGGCCACCACCGCCACGATCGCGCTGATCCCCGCGAGCGGCGGAACCAGCAGCAACGAGAGCACCGTCTTGTGGTGGGCGAGATAGCTGCCGCCGGTGAACACGAAGCCCAGCAGGGTCAGCGCCGTCAGCCCGGAGAGGAGGATGATCGTGCGCCGGCTGCCCAAGGTGCCGTACATCCAGGCGACCAGCACGGTCAGCGGCAGCCCGAGCAGCGCCGCGTTGCGCACGACGTAGTCGGAGCCGACCGCGGAGTAGCCCAGGTGCTGGAGGTTCGTCGGCACCCACTGCGTGAACCCATAGGTGACCAGGCCGACGCCGACGCCGAGGATGGTCAGCGCGAGGCTGGTCCCGATCAGCGGACGGCGCATCAGGGTCAGGTAGCTGGCGCGGGCGGCGAACTGCTGCTCCGCGGCCGCCTCCTCCTCGGGAACGACCTGGGCCACGGCGCCGTAACGCGCCATCACCGCCCCGGCCTCGGCGTCCCTGCCCCGCGCCAGCAGATACCGCGGCGACTCCGGGATCCACCGGTTGAGCAGGATCAGCACCAGACCGGTCGGCAGTCCGATCAGCCAGAGCATGCGCCAGCTGTAGGTCGGGGTCAGCCAACCGGCCAGCGAGCTGGTGATGACGTAGGCCCCGGCGATGTCACCACCGATCAGCACCATGAGCCAGCCGCGGTGCCGGGCCGGTATGGTCTCGGCGACCAGCGCGAAGATGATCGGCAGCATGGCTCCGGCGCCGACACCCATCAGGAAGCACATCACCAGGTTCCAGGTGAAGCCGGGCATCGCGCCGCAGATCGACGTGCTCACGAAGAGGATGCCCGCGTACAGGATCGAGGCGCGCCGCCCGATCCGGTCGCCGATCTCGCCCCACATCCAGGAGCCGACGACCGTGCCGGTGATGCCCATCAGCGGCAGCCAGGACACCGGGATGCTCCCGTGCGGATTGGCCGGGGACCGCAGCCCGTACTCCGCCGCGACTCCCGGCGCGACGAACGCGAGCGTCGTCGGCTTCATGATGTCGATCGTGACCGCGAGCGCCATGACGATCAGCAGGAGCACGTGCTCGGTGCGGATCTTGGCGTCGTCCAGCGCGGTGACCCTGATGTGGGCCACGTTGCGCTGCACCTCACCGCTGCGCCTGGGCAGGACGCCGTAGAGCGAAAGGCCGAGGCCGATGAAGATCAGGATCATGCCGACGATCATCGACGCGTCCGGGGCCATGCCGGAAAGCTTGTAGTGCATGTCGCGAGCGCCGAAGTACATCGGTAGGTGCAGAGCAACTCCGGTGGTGCACGCGGTGACGCCGGTCCAGAATGCCACGGGGTGTTCGAACCCTCGGAAGGTCGAAGCCCGCGCGGCCGCTGCTGTACTCGCCATAGCCCCTCCAGTGCCGTGCGATGAACGAACAGATTCAGGTCACGCAGATTCAGGCCGAATGCCGTACACGTATATGCGCCCACGACGCCGCGCACGAGCCGAGGCGACACCGTGGGATCGAACGCCGACGCCGCGGAGACGTCTTATTGAATAACTCTGATATACTTGTCGATTCCGACACTGTGCGAACCGCTGGTGAAACACGGCCGGGCCGCCGATCATCCTGAGCCGGATCGGTGGCGACGCACAGCCCCCTCATTGTGAGGCCGCATCATGGCCCTGGCTTCTCGCAAATTGCTGCCGAGTGCTTACGGTTCGGTGAAAGATGCGCTTTGGCCGGCCGAATGGAAAGGGCGCGGCCGCGTTTGCGAAGCGGAGCCGAATCACGCCGAAAGCGCAGCTGGGGCACGCTACCGCGCCGAATGCCCTCATCGCCGTCCGACGAGCGCGGAAATCGTCCGAATGGTCGCGCTTCGGAGCCGGCCGAATAGCGGTGACTACCCGGCGGTAACCACACACCCGCCGCACCCGCGCCACGGAGACGACGTTCGCGCTTCACCGGCGCTACACCATCCAGGTTTCCCGCACTGCGCCTTTCCCGTATCGTGACTTGAAATGTGATCTCGAACCGCTGACCCCTTCCACGACTTGAGAGGACGCAGTGGACGCTGAACTACGGGAGGAGGACGCCGAGGCTCACGTCCACGGCGTCTGTTTCAAGACGGGCCCGCCCGCGCGCGTCGGCGTGGAGCTCGAATGGTTGGTCCACGACCACCTCGACCCGCGCTTGCCGGTCGCCCCCGAGCGGCTCGACGCGGCGGTCGCCGAACTGGCGGCGCGCGGGCTGGTGCGCGGCGGCACGGTGACGCGTGAACCCGGCGGACAGGTAGAACTGAGTTCGCGGCCCGCCGCGAACCTCACCGAGTGCGTGGCCGGAACCGCCGCCGATCTCGCGGCGATGCGCCGGGTCCTCGGCGAATCCGGTCTCGTCATGGTCGGCAACGGCCTCGAACCGTTGCACGATCCGCAGCGCGTGCTCAACCATCCGCGTTACCGCGCGATGGAGGCGCACTTCGACCACATCGGCCCGTGGGGCCGGGTCATGATGCGCAGCACGGCCGCTCTCCAGATCAATCTCGACGCGGGGGACGATTCACCCGGCACGTCCGGCTATCGCCGCCGCTGGGAGCTCTCGCACCGGCTCGGCCCGGTGCTCGTGGCGGCGTTCGCCAATTCCCCGATCCATCGCGGAACGGCTACCGGCTGGTGTTCCACCAGGCAGGCCGTCTGGTCCCGGATCGAACCCGGCCGCACCAACGCACCGCAGCACGACGATGACCCGCGCGCCGCGTGGGTGCGCTACGCCCTCGACGCGCACGTGCTGTGCGTGCGCGGGCCCGAGTCCGCCGACTGGATCGCGCCGCACGGTCTGACGTTCCGCGCCTGGCTGCGCGGAGTCCCCGGACTGCGCCGACCCACTGTCGACGACCTCGACTACCACCTGACCACCCTCTTCCCCCCGGTCCGGCCGCGTGGCTGGCTGGAGCTGCGCATGATCGACGCGCAGCCCGGCGACGGCTGGCAGCTCGCCGCCGCCACGGCGACCGCGCTGTTCGACGATCCCGTCGCCGCCGAAGCCGCATACGAGCTGACCGAGCCGCTGTGCGACGGACCGTCCCCCGTACCGGATCAGGCGGTCTGGACGCGGGCCGCACGGTACGGACCCGCCGACCCCGAAATCGGCAAGGCCGCGCGGGCCGCGCTCGCCGCCGCCGCATCCGCACTCGGCCGGTCCGGGGCGCCGCGGCCGCTGCAAGAGGCCGTCGGCCGCTTCCTGGAGCAGTACACCGAACAAGGCCGATGTCCCGCTCACGACCAACTCGACGCGTTGCGCGGCGACGCGCCGGCGCCGGCCGACTGAAGGAAGGCACATCGTGAACAGCAAGCCCGCCACCTCCGCCGACGACAGTCCCCCGGAGGCGCGCGCCGCCGCCGCGGACCTGCGGGGGCGCGCCCGCGAAGCGCTGCTGGCCGCGCGCGAGCGCACGCTCGCGCTGACCGGCTGCGTGGACGAGCGGGACCTGACCTCCCAGCACTCCCCCCTGATGTCCCCGCTGGTGTGGGACCTGGCGCACATCGGCAACCAGGAGGAGATCTGGCTCGTACGCGAGGCCGGCGCGCGGCCGGGTGTCCGGCCGGACATCGATTCGATGTACGACGCCTTCCAGCACCCCCGCGCCACCCGCCCCGCCCTCCCGCTGCTCTCCCCCGACCAGGCCCGCGCCTACATCGCCGAGGTGCGCGGGCAAACGCTCGAAGTGCTGGAAGGCGCGGTCCTGGACAACGCGGTCCTGGAGCGGCTGGCGGCGGCCAAGGGCAAGCCGGGCGGCGCCGCCTTCCGCGCCGCGCTGGTCGAGGACGCGTTCGTGTTCGGCATGACCGCGCAGCACGAAGTGCAGCACGACGAGACCATGCTCGCCACGCACCAGCTGCGCAGCGGACCTGCGGTGCTCGACGCCCCTCCCCCGCCCCCGGCCGCAGTCGATCCCACCACGCTGCCCCCCGAGGTCCTGATCCCCGGTGGCCCGTTCGTCATGGGAACGTCCGCCGAACCGTGGGCGCTGGACAACGAGCGGCCCGCGCACTCCGTCGACGTCGCGGCGTTCTGGCTGGACACCTTTCCCGTCACCAACGCCGCCTATCGGCAGTTCATCGAGGACGGCGGCTATCAGGACCCGCGGTGGTGGACCGCCGGCGGTTGGGACCACCGCCGCAGCGCCGGGTTGGAGGCGCCGCTGTTCTGGCAGCGCGACGGCGACGGCGACGGCGGCAGTGGCAGCGGCTGGCTGCGGCGGCGCTTCGGCGTGGTCGAGCCCGTGCCGCCGCAGGAGCCGGTGATGCACGTGTGCTGGTACGAGGCCGACGCGTACGCGCGCTGGGCCGGCCGGAGGCTGCCGACCGAGGCCGAGTGGGAGAAGGCCGCCCGGTACGACCCGGCCGGCGGGCGCTCCCGCCGCTACCCGTGGGGTGACGAGGACCCGCAGCCGCACCACGCCAACCTCGCGCAGCGGCACCTGCGTCCCGCGCCGGTGGGCGCCTATCCGGACGGCGCCTCGCCGCTCGGCGTGCACCAGCTGATCGGCGACGTGTGGGAGTGGACGGCGAGCGACTTCCGGTCGTACCCCGGGTTCGCCGCGTTCCCGTACAAGGAGTACTCCGAGGTCTTCTTCGGCCCGGCGTACAAGGTGCTGCGCGGCGGCGCGTTCGGGGTCGACCCGGTGGCCTGCCGTGGCACCTTCCGCAACTGGGACTACCCGATCCGCCGACAGATCTTCTGCGGTTTCCGCACCGCCCGCGACGCCGAAGGAGTCCGTTGATGTGCCGTCACCTTGTCTACCTGGGCAAGCCGGTGCCGCTCGCCGAGGTGCTGACCAAGCCGCCGCACAGCATTTACCGACAGTCGTGGGAGCGAAAGCTCCAGCGCCACGGGAAAGTCAACGCGGACGGCTTCGGCGTCGGCTGGTATCCCATCGTGCAGGCTGCCGACGCGACGGCTGACGAACACGGCGGCGAACGCGGGGACGCCGACGCGCTGAGCCCCGCACGCTACCGGCGCTCGGTGCCGATCTGGACCGACCCGAACCTGACCGACCTGTCCCGAGTCGTGCGCAGCGGGGCCGTACTCGCCGCGGTCCGCTCGGCCACCGCCGGCACCAGCCAGGACGAGGGCGCGGCCGCGCCGTTCCGTGACGGGCCGTGGCTGTTCAGCCACAACGGCGCCGTGCGCGACTGGCGGCGGCTGCCCGACGAGGCCGACCTGGGCCTCGGCCCGGCCGAGTTGCTCGGGCTCGAATCGCTGTGCGACTCGGCGCTGCTGTGGGCGGCGGTGAACGCGCGGCTGCGGCGCGGTGAAACTCCGCAGCAGGCTCTCGCGGCGTTGGTCCGGCTGGTCGCCGCGGTACGTCCGGACGCCCGGCTCAATTTCCTGATCACCGACGGCCGCACCGTCACGGCGACACGCCACGGGGACACACTCTGGTACCGCGCCGAGCCGGGTCGGCTCGTGGTGGCGTCCGAACCGGATGACGACAGCCCGCAGTGGCGTGAGGTCCCCGAAGACAGCCTTCTGCACGGCGACGTCTCAGCCGTCTCCATCCGCCCGCTGGACACGGTTCGAATCAGTACCGCTCGAATCAGTACCGCTCGGATCGACACCGCCCAGATCGACACCGCGGACACGGCAAGCCCCGGCTCGGCCGCCGAGAACTCGTCCCCGTCCGCCTCCTCATCCGACCGCTTCACGCTCGAACGCCGCTTCACACTCGAACACCGTCTGCCTGACGACTACTTCACCGTCCAGCTGCGCAAGGACGTGCTCGACGGCCTGGCCTCGGCGCCGCGTTCGCTGCCGCCGAAGTGGTTCTACGACGCTTACGGCAGTGAGCTGTTCGAGGAGATCACCCGGCTGCCCGAGTACTACCTCACGCGTGCGGAGCAGGAGATCCTCACGCAGCGCGCCGCGCGGATCGCGGCGGCGACACGAGCCGACACCCTCGTCGAACTCGGCGCGGGATCCTCGCGCAAGACGCGCCTGCTGCTCGACGCGCTCACCGAAGCCGGCACGCTGACCCGATACGCGCCGCTGGACGTCAGCGCGTCCGCGCTGAGCGAGGCGGGCGCGGCGCTGTGCCGCGACTACCCGGCGCTGCGCGTCACGGCCACGGTGACCGACTTCGAGGCCGAACTAGCCCTGCCGCCGGGCGACGGCCCGCGGCTGATCGCGTTCCTGGGCAGCACCATCGGCAACCTCGACCCCGCGCAGCGCCACGTCTTCTTCACCGGGCTGCGCAAGGCCATGGCCAAGCGCGACACGTTCCTGCTCGGCGCGGACCTGGTCAAGGACGCCGGCGTGCTCTGGCGGGCGTACAACGACAGCCAGGGCGTGACGGCGGCGTTCAACAAGAACGTGCTCGCGGTGCTCAACCGCGAGCTCGACGCGGACTTCGATCCCGACGCGTTCGCGCACCGGGCCGTGTGGAACGCCGGGCAGCAGCGCATCGAGATGTGGCTGCGTTCCCGCAACGCGCAGGCCGTCAAGGTCCGCGGCCTCGACCTCACCCTGGAGTTCGAGCGCGGCGAGGAACTGCTCACCGAGATCTCCACCAAGTTCGAGCGCGAGGCGCTGACCGCCGAGCTGGCCCGGGCCGGGCTGCGGGTGAGCGACTGGTGGACCGACGCGGCGGGGGGCTTCGCCCTCCTGCTCGCCGCCCCGGCCGCAGTGTGACAAACCTCTGACATCGCCGCCGCGGGCTTTTCCACTGCGCCGGCCGATCCGATGCGCCCGGCGCAGATCGAGCCCTGATCTGCGCCGGGCGCACCTGGGCACGCTCGAAGTAGGCGCGAAATACGCGCACTGCAACAATCCGACTTGGATTGCCTTACGTTCGGGCACGCCACCGAGAGGAGAGCACGATGGCGGGCAATTGGCGAGCCATCAGACGCCGCCTGATCACACCGAGCAAGACATCCGCGTCGTTCGCGAAGCGTGGCTTCTACGAGAAGAATCCCGAGACCCGGAAATACCTGGAAACCGTCGGCGGGATGTTTATCGACGGTTATGCGTATGCGGTCGAATCCCGCTCGATAGCGGAGATGGAAGCGCGCATCGACCAGCTTCCGAGGCAATTTCGCGGCTTCGCCTACGAGGGCGCCGGGATGGGCCACGCGATGCTCGACGGGATGTTCGGCGGCAGGCATGTCGAGAAGTTCCTCGCCAGCCGCGCCGAGAGCCACGTGTACATGGTCTACGTCGGGGTCGGCTGGGCGCTGGCCCGGCTGCCGCGGTTTCGCTGGGCGGCCGCGACCAAGTCCATCCCCGACCCGCTGCTGCGCTGGCTGGTGCTCGACGGCTACGGCTTCCACCAGGCGTTCTTCAAGACCGAGAAGTACGTGCACCAGCAGTACCAGGAGAAGAACTTCCCGTGGCCGACCGAGGGGCCGCGCTGGTACACCAACAACGCCCTGGACCAGGGCATCGGGCGGGCCATGTGGTTCGTCGGCGGCGCCGAGCCCAACCGGGTCGCCGACCTGATCGGGAAGTTCCCGCAGGCGCGGCACGCCGACCTCTACGCCGGCGCGGGCCTGGCGGCGTCCTACGCCGGCAGCGTCAGCGAGGAGGAACTGCGGACCTTCGCGAGCCGGGCCGGCGTCTACCTGCCGCAGGTGGCGCAGGGCAGCGTGTTCGCGGCCACCGCCCGGGTGGAGACCAACCTGGTCACCGAGCACACCCCGCTGGCGACGCGGATCCTGGCCGGCATCACCCCGGAGCAGGCGCAGGTGCTCCAGCGCCAGGTCCGCCCGGCCCCGGCCGACAGGCCCGAAGGCGACATCCCGATCTTCGAGCTGTGGCGGCAGCGCATCTCCGCCGGGGTGACCGCGATGCAGGGAGCGAACCCATGACGGTGACCAGCGCGCCGCCCCCGGCCAAGACGCGGCGGATACCCCCGCGTCCCCCGATCTCGGCGACGCCGAACCTGGTGCGCAGGATGATGCGCGACCGGCTTGAGGTCATGGACTGGGTCGTCGCCGAGTACGGCGACGCGGTCCGCCTGCCGCTGGGCCCGAAGATCATGCACGTGTTCAACCATCCCGACCACGCCAGGTACGTGCTCGCCGACAACGCCGCCAACTACCGCAAGGGCATGGGGCTGGTCCACGCCCGCCGGGTCCTCGGCGACGGCCTGCTCACCAGCGAGGGCGACCTGTGGCGCAAGCAGCGTAAGACGATCCAGCCGGTCTTCCAGGCCAGGCGGCTCGCCCGGCACCTCGACACCATCGTGGAAGAGGCGGAGAAACTGGTCGCGGGCCTGCGGACACACGTGGGCCAGGGGCCGGTCGACGTGCGCGAGGAGATGACCTCGCTGGCCCTCGGCGTGCTCGGGCGCACGCTCATCGACGCCGATCTGAGCGAGTACGACCGGATCGGCCCGGCCATCGACGCGATGCAGAGCCAGGCCGTCTTCGAGATGATGACGCTGAACTCCGTGCCGATCTGGGCGCCGCTGCCCCGCCAGCGGCGCTTCCACCAGGGCCGAAAGGATCTCCAGGAGATCGTCGACCGGCTCGCAGCGCACCGCGCCGCGAACCCCAGCGAGGACGGCGACGACGTCATCTCGCGGCTGATCGAGTCGTTCAAGGACGAGCCCGACAAGCAGGTCGTCAGCACCCGGATGCGCGAGGAACTGGTCACCCTGCTGCTCGCCGGGCACGAGACCACCGCCAGCACGCTGAGCTGGGCGCTCTACCTCACCGACCAGCAGCCCGAGATCTGGGAGCGGCTGCACGAGGAGGCGGTCGAGGCCTTCGGCGGCGGCGAGCCGCTGACGTACCAGGACCTTTACAAGTTCAAGTACACGCACATGGTGCTGGAGGAGACCATGCGCCTCTTCCCGCCGGTCTGGATCCTGCCGCGGATTTCGCTGGAGGAGGACGAGGTCGGCGGCTACTACGTGCCCGCCGGCGCCGACGTGCTCATCTGCCCGTACCTGCTGCACCGGCACCCCGGCTTCTGGGACCAGCCGACCAAGTTCGACCCGGAGCGCTTCGACCCGGACAAGGCGGGCGGCCGCAACCGCTACGCCTACATCCCGTTCGGCGCCGGGCCGCGCTTCTGCGTCGGCAACAACCTCGGCATGATGGAGGCGACGATCGTGCTCGCCACGATCGCCCGCGAACTGCGCCTGAAGAAGGTGCCAGGCTACAAGGTCCGCGGCGAGCCGATGCTCGCCCTGCGCATCAAGGACGGCCTGCCGATGACCATTCACTCCAGAGGCTGAATCCGGCCGGCTTCCTCAGCACCCTCCCACCGGGCAAGCGGCACTGTCCGGAACGGCTCTCGCGAATCGGCCGCCGCCACGCAATCAACGCGTGGCGGCGGCCGATTCGCGTTTCGCAGCGGTTTCTTCACAGTGCCTTCTTCACAGCGCCTTCTTCACAGTAGCTTCTTCACGCTGGCTCTTCACAGTGGCTCTTCACACTGATGGCTCTTCGAACCGGCTCTTCGAACCCGGCCGGCGCCTTTTGTGCGGCTGTGGGCTCGCCCGCCGCCACGCGCCGCGCCCCTGCGCCGCGGCCCCGGCCACGTTCGAAGAGCCCTGATACTGCATGTACGCATACGCACGACTGCGCCCGCCCGCTTGACACAGTGCACTGACGGAAGGGTTGACAGGATCCTGGAAGACCGGTACACCTATCCATAACGCCATTATATAACGCCGATATAAGACCGAGGGCCTGCGATGAACGCTCATGCGGATGGCACAGCGCACGCGCCGACCGGCGGCTCACGGCCGGTGGCCGAGGAAGTCCTGGTCCAGAGCCCGCCGATACTGGGCGAACTGCCGGCCGAACTGGATGGCAGTTTCCTGCGGATCGGCCCCAATCCGCTCGGCGCGGTCGACCCCGCCCGGCACAACGTGCTGGCCGGCGACGCGATGGTGCACGGACTGCGCATCCGCGGCGGCCGGGTCGAGTGGTACCGCAACCGCTGGGTGCGCACCGACCGGGTCAGCCGTGCGTTCGGCGAACTGCCGACCCCGGGACCGCGGCACGGGCTGTCGGACAACTGCAACGGCAACATCATCCGGCACGCGGGCCGCACCTACGCGGTGGGCGACGCGGGGGTCCTGCCGACCGAGCTGAGCCGTGACCTGGCGACCGTCGCGCGCAGCGATTTCGACGGAACCCTGCCCGCCGGTTTCAGCGCCCACCCCGAGACCGACCAGGTCACCGGCGAACTGCACGCGATCGCCTACTACCACGAGCTTCCGGAAATCCACTACCTGACGATCGGTGTGGACGGCAGGGTGCGCAAGGCCGAGCCGATCGCGATGAAGAACACGTCGATGATGCACGCGTTCTCGCTCACCGAGAGGTACGCGGTGCTCTACGACTTCCCCGTCACGTTCAGCGCCGCCGCAGCAGCGGCCGGATCACGCGTCCCCTACGCGTGGAACGACGGCCACGGCTCCCGCCTCGGGATCCTGCCGCGCTGGGGCGGGGACGCCGACGTGCTGTGGATGGACATCGATCCCTGCTTCGTGTTCCACCCTTACAACGCCTACGAGACGAGCCGGTCGATCGTCATCGACGTCGTACGCCACGAGCGCGTCTTCGACCTCGACCCCCTGCGCCCCGGCGAGTCGGCGCCCACGCTGTGGCGATGGACGGTCGACCTGCGCAGCGGCACGGTGACCGAACGGCAGCTCGACGACCACGTCGAGGAGTTCCCCCGGATCGACGACCGGTTCAAGGGATCGCGGCACCGCTACGGCTTCGCCATCGGCCTGCGCCCGCAGGGCGGCGACATGTTCGCCGGCCCGGCGCTGCTGCGCCACGACCTGGTCGCCCGGCGTACCGACGTACACGAATTCGGCCCCGGCCGGGAGACCGGCGAGGCCGTGTTCGTGCCACGCGCCGCCGACGCCCCGGAGGGCGACGGCTGGCTGCTGAGCCTCGTGTACGACCGGGCCACCGACCGCAGCGACCTGGTCGTACTCGACACCGCGGACTTCACCGGCGCGCCGGCCGCCACAGTGCGGCTGCCCGTGCGTGTGCCGCACGGTTTGCACGCCACGTGGATCGCGGGGGGCTGACGTACTGAGCGGCCAGCCCGGCCCGATCCACGGCGACGATCGCCGCGCCGGTCGAAGCAGCGTACTGATCGAATTTCAGGGCTGATCGACTGCCGTGTCGATCGAGGCGTGCGCTGTTGATCGATTGCTGTTCGATTGCGGTCAGCCGTCGAACTCGGCGGGCGTCACACCTGGACGAGCTCGGGCAGCTTCTGGCTGTCAAGTTCCGGCAGGGCCAGCAGGATCGGCAGGTCGACCCGCGACATGGGGTGCAGCTTGAGGTCGACCTCGAAGCCCCGGCTGCCCCGGGCCGTCACCGAACCCGCGCCGACGAACAGCGGACGCCGGTTCCACGGCTGCGGATCGACGTCGCGGATCGCCACCGCGGCGGCCTGGATGAACCAGGTACCGTCCGGCACTCCCGGCAGCTCGTACGCACCCGACGAATCGAGGACGTCGCACGCCACCGGCAGACCCTCCACGATGGGGCTGGTGAAAGCGCCCACGTAGACGCGCATCGGCGAATCGACCTCGGGCACCTCGATCCTGCCGTAGACGGTGCTACATCGCTGCGGCGACGCGGACATCGTGAAAGGCGGCAGCGCCGGCATGCCGGCCTGCGACGACGACCGGTAGCGCGCCGGCGAGAAGCACACGCTGCGGGTGAATCGACTGGTGAATGTGCCGAGACTGTTGTAACCGACCTTGTACGCGATGTCGGTCACGCTGAGCGAGGTTTTGAGTAACAACTGTTTTGCGCGATACAACCGGATCGCGGTGAGGAACCGCCCCGGTGAGGTTCCTGTAACCGACCTGAATACCCGTGAGAAGTAGAACTTGCTGAACGTCGCGGTCTCTGCCACCTCCGCCAATGACAGCGGCTCACCATAGCGGTTCCACATGGTGGCTATCGAGCGTTCCACCGCAACATACGAGAACTCCATTCGGCCCTCCCCGTTCGAATGCGAATGCAGTGTTTGTTGTGTTGTGCGAAACGATCCTTTTCAAACGCCTGGTGCACGGCACGTGAAAAATCCGCGTTCGTCACCTCGGTGGCGAACGCCTGACACGTCCGTTTATTGCTCAGCCAGCGTCCAGGTCGGGTACCCGGCGAGTCGAACCAGCACCGCTCCCGAAGCTCGAACGTTGACATGACGGCAGCGGGCAGTGCCCGCCGTGGTATGGGCACCCTGCAGCAGCTACAGGATGAGACCAGCGCACTGTACGGTCGGTGACTTTCCAGATAACTTCGCGGAACGCCGCCCGAATGGCGATGGGCACCCACGGGTGAAGTAGCGGGGGCTATTCGGGAAACGCAACACACCACCCGAGCTCCTAACCGACCGGTTGGAACCCGAGCAGCGTCTTTGTCAGTCTGGTGTCAGCCTATCAGACTTCGATGCCAGATGTAACTCTCCACTACTCAAGCATCACAGGTTTAGATTTGTCTGAATTGTAGAATATTGACCAGGACGGCTGAGTTGGTCACCCAATGGTTGCGATTAAATCGGTGTCGAAATCCCCGTCGATCCCGCTGTCGGCCAAGCATACCGCGTCGGCCGGGAGCCGAATCCCGTTTCGCACCATGGCTGGGTAAAATCGCAGGTCAGGCCATTTCAACGCAGCGCCCACCGAACCGCCGAGCGGCATCTCCCCTCTACTGGTGATATTTGAACAATCATCAGACTCGCCGCACACACGAGTCAGTACGCATATTTCGAGTGTTTTTCAGTAGGCACGGACGACAGGAGCTTTCCCGGCCGCCGGCATCAACGCTCTGTTAAATAATGTGCACCAGCGGGCCGCCGGTTGACCGCCGAACCGTCGCTGGGCCCTGTCACGCAGCAGCCGACCTCGCCCGCCCGTTTTTTCCCCGGCTCTCCTGTCCGGCAGGCTCACGTGACGAGCCGCCGACAGGCCGGGAAGCCGGGTCGTTGCTGCCTGACCAGGCGTCAGCGGTAGTCGTCGATACCGATCACATCCTCGCTGGCCTGCACCGGCGGGTTGAAAGGACCCCAGGTGAACGCAGGCAGCCATCTGTCCGCAGGAGCGCTCCAGGACAGTTGGGCGATCTGCTGGTGGGTCCGCCTGCCGGCGATCGATCGATACAAGTCGAAACGGTGCGCGCGCACCGTTGCTTTCGGCGTTCCCCAGCCGGCCGTCCACTGGGCGCCGTCCGCCTCCAGCCGCAGGCCGGGTAGGCCGCGCGCGAAGATCGAGGCGGTGAAGCCGCCGAGGACGACCCCCATGGCAGTGGGGTACGCGGGATGATCGTCGGGCGCGGGCACCTCGACGACCCGTCGGAGATCGAGTTCGTGTGTGAACAGATCCATCACGAGGATGTCGCGATTGAATCCGCCCTTGTCGGCGAGCGTCTGTTCCGCCGCCGGCCCCGTAAGCTCCCACTCGTCGAGCAGCTCGCTGATACCGAGCTGGTGGATGGGGGGCAGCGAACGCCCGCCGCGGTAACTCGACCGAGTGTTCCCTACCACGTGCGCGAGCAGATCGCGCACGGTCCACTCCGGACAGGCCGGAACGATCCGCTCCGCCACCTCCGGACGAGCCTGAATCAAGCTGCTGATACTGGTGCGGCTGGCGCGGAACGCGACATGGCTCGGGGCCCGCTCCCACATGGCGAGCTCCTCATCCTGTCGGCTCCCGTTGCCCATTGCGGGACTCTCCTTGTCACACGCGCGAGACAGTGCGTACACAACGTCCGTGCTGAGTGTCTGTGCCGAGACATGACGGTGTGCGCCATCATGCCGTGCAACCGCAGCCCAAAGCTTGCCGCATGAGGAGCCCCCGTACTTCTCCCAGCATGCCGCATCGTATGGCCCGCCCACGGCGCGAGACGCCCGGCCGCGCATCGACCGGCCCGGCCCGAGTGCGGATCAGCCGCCATCTGCGCACGCTGTGAGAAGCCTGTTGTTCGAAGGCTGACGACGATGGAGCGTGCATCGGCGCCTGTCGCCGACCGGCTCGTGGTGTGAAAGGACACTGCCGTGCAACGGTTCAACCGTCGGTGCCGCACAGGGTGCGCCCGAGTGGAGGACCGCGCCAGGCATGCCAGGCACTTCGTCGCGGTACGCAGTCCGCTGCGACCGTCGCATGATCCGTACGAAGCGCGGCTCGCCGCCGGCTGCACCACGTTGCGGCTGTGCCGCGGTTCACGACTCGGCGCGCGCAGCAGGAGCGTCTGAGGCTCCGCTCTCCGCATCGTCGCTCCCGGTGCCTTGCCCACGCGGCAACGTCCACGCACGCCAGGTGCGCGGACGTGAGCAGGACGAAGTGGATAGGATGAAGGGACGTCTCACGGCACGGTGTCCACCAGCACCGCCGCACTGGTTCCGTTCTCCGCACGTCACCCGGGCGAGCGATACGCAGACTGGGACAATCCGGGCTCATCATCGAGCAACGGTCTTACTCGGCACCGAGGAATACCCGATTTCCCCGGATTGTCCTTCGCTTGTTCAACCAGCGCCCGGAGGACTGGGACTAGCTCCCGGTCGCCACCGATACCAGGCTCGCGACGTCCTGGGCGCAGCCCCAGGACAGCGTGACTCCGGAACCGCCGTGGCCGTAGTTGTAGATCACGCCGTCCTCGGCGTTGTACTCGACGCACACGTTGCCGGTCCGGAAGGGGCGCAGCCCGGAGCGTACCGGTTCGGTCGCGTCGATCTCGGCGCCGGCGAGCGCGGGCATGAACGCGAGGCAGCGTTCGTACATCTCGCGCACCGCGGGGTAGTCGAGGCCGAGGTCGGTGTCCCACTCGTGGGCCTGGGTCAGACCACCGAGGATCAGCATGTCCTCACCGCGCGGGACGATGAAGACCATGTCCTGCCGGCCCTCCTCGGGACTCTGCGAGATGCAGTGCGCCTCGGTCACCTTCGGAAAGCGGGTGCCGTCGTTCTTCACGCGCACCAGCGAGCCGCGCAGCGGGTACATGTCCGTCTCGGCCAGCTCGGCGCTGCCGAGGCCTGCGCAGCAGATCAGGACGTCGGCGTCGTACTCCTCAAGGAGCGCGGCGCGCTGCTCGCGCAGCGGGCCGGTGATGCGGCGCTGCTCGACGGCGATGCGCAGGCGGCGCGTCTCCGACAGCAGCCAGCGCATGTAGGCGTCGGTGTCGATCATCGGCGCGAGGTGCCGGTAGCCGTCGACGACGCCGAACTCCGGGTCGAAATCGGTGCGATCACCCGCCTCGTGACGTTCGAATCCCGGGACGTTCGCGCTGATCTCCTGCATCTTGTCCAGATTCACCGGATCGGACTCGATCGGGTCCTTGAAGTAGAAGTTCGCCGAGCGCACGTACACACCGGGAACGGAGCGCTCCGCCATCTCGGCGAACCGCTTGAACGAGACCAGGCACCATTCCTTGGAACGGTCGAGCGACCCCTGGTCGCGGTGGTAACCGCACACCGCCGGCGGCCACTCCCACAATGCGCCGGCGACCACGGATACGATGTCCGGTGCGAACTTCTCCGCGATCACCGTGACACGCATGCCGCGCTCGCGCAGTTCCAGAGCCGTGGTCAGCCCGGACACGCCGGCGCCGATGATCAAGGCGTGCCGGGTGAATTCTTTCCGCAGAGTTCGGCTCACGTTCCTTACCCTTTCGGTGACAATCCGCGGTGTGATGGCGTGGTAGTATCGCCTGGCGCAGCCGGGATTTCTCCAGGCCGCAGCCGTTTTAGCAACCGTCGTAGAAACTATGCGGGACCGCGGTGAGGGCCGCTACTTCCAAATCGCCCGATTGTTACGGCTGCGCTACGACACGGGCGCGGAAGACGGGCTGAATCGACCGCGAATGCCGCAACGGTCCGGTGCGCGGCGGATTCTCCGCCCGTTTGTTTTCGCTCGGACCGCGGGAACGGCTCGCGCCACTCGTGGGTGGGCTGCCCGGCAGAAGGTCCGCCGGGCAGCCGCGCCGCGATTGTCGTAAGTGATGGACGGCAGGTTGTCAGGTCCGGTTCTCAGACCCGGTTGTCAGGACTCAGGCGACGAGGCCTTCCCGGTCGACGGCCGCCTCCAGTTTGTGGAAGTTGCCGCCGTGGAACAGCAGCGCGTCCTCGTCGGTGCCGTGCCCCAGGTCGAGCACCTCGCCCAGGAAGATCGAGTGGTCGCCCCCGTCGTAGACGGCGGCGAGCCGACATTCGAGCCAGGCCAGGGCGTCCGCGAGGATCGGGGCGCCGGTGTGCTTGCCCGGG
Organism: Actinocrinis sp.; assembly: GCF_035946395.1. Classification (NCBI taxonomy): domain Bacteria; kingdom Bacillati; phylum Actinomycetota; class Actinomycetes; order Catenulisporales; family Actinospicaceae; genus Actinocrinis; species Actinocrinis sp. The sequence goes on along the minus strand of NZ_DASYZI010000420.1, from coordinate 22,194 downwards.
GTGGAGTCGACCACCTCGAACTCGCCCTCACCGCGCGGCCGGTGGCGGTTGGCGAAGTGCCTGGCCACTTCCTCCTGTCGTGCGGAGAGGATGGAGACGGCGAACGACTCGCAGTCGAGGATGACCTCGTGCATGGCGGCTTCCCGTATCACGCACACGAGGATCAGCGCGGGCCGCAGCGACACCGAGGTGAACGAGTTTGCGGTCATGCCGCGCGGCACGTCCTTGCCGGCCGTCACCACGGTGACTCCGGTGGCGAACTTCCCGAGGACGCCGCGCAGTTCGTTGCGGTCGTGAACGATTGCTGACAGCTTCTCCACCAACGGGCTTGGATCGGCGAACGACGTCTGATCGGTCGTGGTCATCGTCCTATCCTTCGCTCCTGACACCGACCAGTTGCCTGCCCGGCGCCGCCGAGGGCACCCCGATCGCGTAGGGTGCCAGCGCGGCGCGCAGCGCCTCGGGAACCCGCGACGGCTTGGTGTCCATGTTCGGGCCGCGCATGCAGGCGACCCGCTGCCGACCGCGCGCGATCAGCTCGTCGAACCCCTTGCTGACCCGCACGTAGTCGAACGCGAAGCCGATCTGCGTCTGCGTCAGGTCCTCAAGGCGCATCCGGATCGACAGCTCGTCGAACGCGGTGATCTCGGCGGTGAATTCGCACTCGACCTTGAGCGTGAACAGCTTGAGGTCGTCGCGGATGTCGTCGAGCACCGAGGGGGCCTTCTCCAGGAGGAACATCTCCCGGCACCGTCCCTGCCAACGCACGTAGTTGACGTAGTAGACGTTGCCGACGAGGTTGGTCTCCTCGAAACCGACCAGGTGCTTGTACTCGTAGTACGGGATCTCCACGGTCACTCGCCGCCTTCCGCCAGCATCGCGAACACAACAGGCTCGGCGACCGCGTCCACTGCCGTCGGGAACGTGGCGATCCGAGCGTCGCCCGAGCGCAGCACGACCCAGCGGGCCAGACCCAGCCCGGCGCCGGCGGCCGGCTGCGTGTCGGCGGTCAGCTGGGTGCGCGCGTGGCCGTTCTTACGCAGGCACTCCACCGCCCCCCACACCCGGGTGGCCGAGATCGACAGGTCCTCGCCGCACTCCCTGGAGACCAGCTCGGCCAGCGCGAAGCCGTCCTCGCCGAGCAGGCCCGACCAGTCCTCGTCGGACCTGGCCTCCGCCAGCTCCACGTCGCAGCCGACCGCGTGCTCGCCGGCCACCAGGAAGGTCACCCCGGCGCCGTGCGAGGCCGAGATCCGCATGCCGCCGTCGACCTCCGGCTTGCCGTCCGGGCGGTAGCGCACCTTCACGCCCGCACCGAGCGCCATCGCGGCCGCCTTCGCGGTCTGCTTGCGCCGCGCCTCTTGGCCCTTGGCCGGCTTGTCGCCGTCCGGGTGCACGATGACGCGCAGCCCCTCGGGCAGCACGGCCTCCGTGCGCCGTTCGAGGTACGGGCCGAGCAGCGCCGGCTTCCAGGGGCCGGAGCCGTCCAGCTTGCGCACCGCTTGCAGGCGCAGGCCTTCCCAGCGCTCGACCAGGTTGCCCTCGACGTCGGTCACGTCCAGGTCGTAGAGGTAGGTGTCTCCCTCGCGCCACCGCTCGGTGGCGTGCAGGTACACCTGCTCCATGGGCCGCACCGTGCCCGGGTCGGCCAGGTACAGCCGCTCGATGCCGGAGGGCAGGAGCGTCGCGTCGGGGACGTTGCACTGGATCGAGTGCATCATCGCGTCGCGGGTGCCCGGGTCGCCGAGCACCAGGTCCGCGGGCAGGAACCCGGCGAACCACGGCGCGGTGGGCTGGTTCTCGATCAGCGCGACACAGTGCTTCGCGGCCAGTTCCCGGTAGGCGTGCAGCCGCTGGAACCGGGCGCCCTGGAACAGCACCGGGCCGTAGAGGTCGCGGTCCGGGTACAGCAGGACCCACGGGGTCTCCTTGGCGACCGGCTTCGCCTCGCCCGGCAGGGCGGGCCCGCCGTAGCGCAGGGTGGCCCGGAAGTGGTCGGCCTGGAAGCCGGTGTCGGCGCTGCGGATGACCGCCTGCACCGTGTTGGCGTCCTTGGCCAGCACCGCGATCCGCACCGAGGTCGTGCCGGTGACCGGGACGACGATCGGTCGCAGGAACTCGACGTCCTCAAGCACCGGAGCGCTTTCGTTCCCGGTGAGGGCCGCCGCGGTCTGCGTCATCGCCTCCATGCCCAGCACCGCCGGGAACAGCAGGTCGCCGTCCAGGAGGTGATCGGCCAGGTAAAGGTCGCCGTCCGCGGACAGGTCCGCGTCCACGACCAGCTCGACGCCCGGGTAGTACACCTGCGCGCGGTCGACGAACCGCAGCAGCGGCAGTTCGCGCTGCTCCAGCGTGAGCGTCGGCAGCCCGGAGGCACGGCCCATGACCACGAGCGTGGTCGGCGCCGAGGGGTTCGCCAGCACCTGCTTGAGCAGGGCGATGCCCTCCTCAGTCGGGATCGGGTCGATGCCGTCGCGCATCAGCGACTCAAGCACGCCGAGCTTCTCGCCCATCCCGGAGCCGGACCACACCGACCATTCCAGCGCGAGGCACCGGCAGTTCGGGTAGTCCTCCTGGACCCGGCGGGTCAGGTCGGTGAGCCAGTCGTTGGCGGTGGCGTAGTCGCCCTCGCCGCGCAGCCCGGCCCGGCCGATGATGCTGCCGAAGGTGATCAGGACCTTGAGGTTCGCCGGGTCGGCCGCGGCGAGCACCGCTTCCAGCCCGTCGATCTTCGGGGCCAGCGTGCGCTTGAACGAGGACTCGTCCAGGCTCACCAGGCCCTGCGGCACGTTGCGGCCGGCGCCGTGCAGCACGCCGGTCACCGGTCCCAGCGTCTTGGCGATCTCGCCGACCGCGGCCTTGACCTCGTCCGCGGAGGTGACGTCGGCCCGCGCGTAGTGGAAGGCCACGCCGGCCGCCGCCATGCGCTCCAGGTTCGCCGCCAGCTCCGGGTCGTCCGCCGGGGCGGAGCGGCCCATCAGGCCGACCGCCGCGCCGGTGTCGCGGGCCAGCGCGAGCGCGCACTCGGCGGTGATGCCCTTGCCGCCGCCGGTGACCACCAGCACGTCGCCCTTCCCGAGGGAGGCGACGGCGTCGGTCTCGGCCACGGGCTCCAGGGGCCGCAGGATCGGCACCCGGCGCACGCCGGCCGCGTCGTACTGGACCTCGGCGAAGGTACCGGTCGCCGCGACGTCCTTGACGATGCGGGAGACGACCTCGTCCAACTGCTGCCCCGGGAACTCGTCCGGCAGCGGCAGGGTGACTATGGTGGTCGCGATGGCCGGCGCTTCCAGGTGCAGCGTCTTGGCCAGGCCCGCGGCGCCCCGCCGGTCGCCGACGGCGACGAAGCGGACCGGCGTCTTCTGCGAGAGGGCCGCGCGCGCCGCGGAAAGCATCAGAGCGGTGTGCTGCTCGTCGCAGTCCCTCGGCAGGCACAGCAGTACGCCGTCGCCGAGCTTGGCCTTGCGCAGCGCCTCGTGCAGCGCGGTCGCGATCGGGTGCCGCTCGGAGGCGAACAGCTGCCAGTCGCCGTACGAGGCGGCCGACGCCGCCGCGCCTGGAGCCGCCTCGACCAGGTCGATGGCGAACGCCCGGACCCACGGCGCGACGCCCTGCACCGCGGTGGGGCCGTTGTCGTCCTCGTGCGAGGTGTCGGCGAGCTCGTCGAGCATCGCGGCGAGCTCGGCGAGCGTCGAGGTGGCGAAGGTGGAGGTGGCCAGCGGGGCGGTCAGGCCGATCTCCCGGGAGGCCTGGTTCATGATCTGGCCGACCGTGATCGAGCTCAGGTGCAGCTCGTCCAGCGGGTTGGCGTTCGGGTTCACCGCCGCGATCGGCAGCTCGGCCCGCTCGGCGGCCAGCCGGATCAGCACCTCGATGGTGCTCTCACCGGTGCTCTTCGGCACCGCGCCGTTGGCGGAGCCGTTCGTCGAGGGCTCGACCACCGTCGCCGACAGCGCCTCCATCTCCAGCACGAAGTCCTCGGGAGCGGCTTCGGCCGGGCTGGCGAAGAACTTGAACTCCTTGTCCAGCGGCAGGGGGCGGGTGAAGCGGCCCTCGAACAGCGCGTCGTGGTTGACCGGGGCGCCGAGCGTGTAAGCCGCGGCGACCGCGTTCAGCAGTCCGGCCAGCGACGGACTGTCGGTGTCCAGCGAGATCGCCGGGATGACCGGTGCGCTCTCCACCGCCAGGCCGCGCAGGATCCGGCCGGGGCCGACTTCGAGCAGCAGGTCGACGCCGGAGGCCAGTTTCGTCACCGCGTCGCTGAACCGCACCGGGTCGAGGATCTGCCGGGTCAGCAGCGCCGCGATGTCGGTGTCGGCCGACAGGTCCTCGGCGGTCACCGTGGAGACGACGCGCCGCTGCGGCGCGGCGAACGCCTCGGCCGCCAGCTGCGCGCCGAACTCCTTCGCCGCCGGGGCGACCGCCGCGGAGTGGAAGGCGTGCGACACGTTGATCCGCGTCACGTGCAGGTCCTGCTTGGCCGCCTTGGCGGCGACCCGCTCGACCGCGTCGAGCGGACCGGAGATGACGGTCTGCTTCGGGCTGTTGTATCCGGCGATCACCACCGGCTCGTCGGCCAGCAGCGGCTCGACGGCTTCGGGCGCGGCGGCGATGCTCGCCATCGTCCCGTTACCGTCGCTCGCCTCGGACATCACGCGGCCGCGGGCGGCGGCCATGCGCAGCAGAGTGCTCTCGTCCATCGCGCCAGCCCAGTGCAGCGCGGTCAGCTCGCCGAGGCTGTGCCCCGCCGCGCCCACCGCCTCGATGCCGAGCGCGGACAGAACCCGCAGACCGGCGACCGAGGAGGTGACGATCCTCGGCTGCGCGACCGCGGTGTCCACCTGGTCGCCGCCGGTGGGCAGCGCCATGGTCTGGTAGAGCTCGTCGACCTGGGCGAACCGGCGGCGGATCGCGCCGCCGTCGGCGCGCCGGCCGGCGCCCTGGCCCGGGAAGAGGAAGCCGATGCGCGCGCTGCCCGTCGCGGTGCCGAGGTAGACCCCGTCGGCCGCGTCGAGCACCGAGCGCGCCCCGCTGTCGAGCAGCGTGAGCAGCTTGCCGAACTTCCGCTCGGCCTCCTCGGGCGAGTTGGCCACGACCGCGGCCCGGATCGGCCGGTCGTCCAGCCCGCCCTGAAGGGTGGCAGCGAGGTCGCCCACCTCGGCGTACGACAGCTTCGAGCTGATCGAGGCCAGGTTCGCGACCTTGCCGCGCAGCTCGACCATGTCGGAGGCGTCGACCAGGAGCAGTTCCGCGTCCTGGCGCGAGCGCTCCAGCTGGCGCACCGAGTTGGGCACCTTGACCCGGCGGGCGCCGTCGGCGTGCTCGACGACGATGTGCGCGTTGATCCCGCCGAAGCCCATGGAGGAGACTCCGGCGCGGATCGGCGCGTCCTTCGGCCACAGCGCGGCCTTGCCGGGCACCCGCAGCGCCGCGTCGTCCCCGGCGAGCACCGGGTGCGTGTCGTAGTGGCCGGTGGCCGGCGGGATGACCTGGTGGCGCACCGAGAGGATCGCCTTGAGCAGGCCGCCGATGCCGGCGGCCGCCTTGGTGTGGCCGATGTTGCCCTTCAGGGTGCTGATGGCGACCGGGGCGCCGCCGGGGTTGGCGTCGCGCACCGCGCCGGAGATGGCGCGCAGCTCGGTCGCGTCGCCCACCGCGGTGCCGGTGCCGTGACCCTCGAAGTACTTCACGGTCTCGACGCCGAAGCCGGCGGCGGAGTAGGCGCGGTTGATGGCCGCCCGGTGGCCGTCGGCCTCCGGGCGGGTCATGCCGCCCTTGCCGTCGGAGGAGTAGCCCCAGCCCGCGATGGTCGCGTACCGGAACAGTCCCTGGTCGATCGCGTCCTCTTCACGCATGAGGACGACCATGCCGCAGCCCTCGCCCGGCCAGAAGCCGTTGGAGTTCTTGTCGTAGACGCGCATCTCGCTCTTGGTGAGGGCGTCGGTCTTGGCGAAGCCGATCACCTCGAACGGGTCGATGCTCAGGTCGACGCCGCCGGCGATGCCGACGTCCATCTGGCCGCTGCTCAGCGCGTTGGCCACGGTGACGATCGACAGCAGGGACGAGGAACACGCGCCGTCGACGGTGTAGCCGCCGCCCCTGAAGTCGTAGTGGTTGCAGATCCGCCCGGCGATGGTGTTGGCCAGGCCGCCCGCGAGCGTGTCCTCGCCGATCGCCGGGAACGGCGCCTTGTAGCGCTGTTCGAGCTTGGCGAGGAACTCGGCGAGCTCCGCGTCGTCCCAGCCCTGCTCGCGCAGCGCGGCGCCGACGGTGCGGCGCACGTAGGGCCAGCGCAGCCGCATGATGTTCGCCCGGCTGAACTCGCCGGTGAGGCTGTTGCCGATCACCACGCCGGTGTTGCGGTCCCCGAGGCCCTTGCCCTCGGGGAACCCGGCGTCTTCCAGCGCCCTGGACGCGGTGTCCAGCGCGAGCCAGTGGACCATGTCGGTCGACCGGAAGGTGCTGCCGGCGATCCGGTGCTTCACCCGATCGAACTCGAAGCCCTCGATGACCGCGGCTTTGAGGGCGTTGTGGCGGTCGGGAGCGGCCAGGTCCGCGGAGTAGTAGTCCTCCTGGCGCATCCGCTCGTCCGGCAGCCGGCGGAACGCCCGCCGGCCGGCCAGGACGTTCTGCCACAGCTGGTCCGGCGATTCGGCGTCAGGGTACCGACAAGCGATACCTACGACGGCGATCCGCTGGATGCTCATATGGCCACCGTTCCGTTCGTCGTGCCGAGAGCGGGCTTGCTTCCGTTGAGCGCGGGGGCGCCGGCGGACGAGCGCTTCGCCGCGAAGTGCTTGCCCCACCAGTACATGCCGCGGATGAAGCAGACGATCAGGATGGAGAAGATCAGGTCGTAGACGACGTTGAACTCCATCAGGGCGCCGTACGCGGTGGAGACCGCGCTGCCGAAGATGAACTGCATCAGCGGTTTGGACGGCGTCGTGCCCGGGTCGGTGATCATGTAGTTCACGATCAGCACGAAGGTCACGCCGGTCATCACGCCCAGCGCTCCGAACAGCGAGACGTGCCAGATCCAGTGCCGGACGAAGGCCTGGATCATGAAGCCGCCCATGTAGCCCGCGATCAGCAGGACCCGCTGGGTCAGCATGGCGTTGATCACGGTGCCGGAGGTGATGATGATGATCACGATCATGATGCGGAAGAAGGTGTTCGCCTTCTCGGTGAACTCGTACGGCGGCGCGAGGCTGACGAAGTTGCTGAACAGGATGAGCGTCAGCCCGATGCCGGAGTTCGACGGGTTCATGTAGTGCCGCATCCGACCGTTGATCGGCGCCTGCAACGCGTGCTTGCCGGCCACGCCGACGAAGATGGCGAACAGCACCGGCCACAGCTGGTTGTTCGCGTAGAGGATCATGTTCACGGTCAGCGACGTGATGTGCGCCGGCAGCAGGAACTCGTACAGGCCGCGCGCGCCGTTGCCGCGGAACCGCTGCGGGCGCCGCTGCGCCCAGGCGCTGACGACCTCCATGATCATCTCGGTCGCGTAGCCGAAGGGCACCACGATGAACGGCCAGAGCCAGGGCTGCTCGAACCCGAGCAGGGTGTAGCCGAAGATGTTGAACGCGGTGATCGAGATCGCGAAGTTGCGCAGCGCCATGTAGCGGAAGTCGGGTGCCTTCGCGGGCTTGGGCGCTGGGGCAGGCGCCGGGGAGGGCATGGCCCCCGCGGGCGTCTGTTCGGTGACGATCGTGCTCATCGGCTCGTGACCTCCTGGGCGGCGTTGGTCAGCATGAAGGAGTGGGTGCCAGGCATCAGCGTGAAGGTCTGGGTGTGCAGGGTGCCGGTCGAGTCACGCCACTCGATCTTCGCGGTGGCCGGCCCGGAGTACTTGCCGAGGCCGAAGTGGACGTCGAAGCTGCGGTAGCTGTCGTGGCCGCCGCCGCCGTCGAGCTTCGAGATCTGGCTGCCTTCCGGGGTCGTGAGGGTCACCGTCGCGCCGTAGGCGGGCGTTCCGATGTTGGCCAGGTCGGGGGTCGCGGCGCTCGTGGTGCTGGTGCCGGTCGTGCTGGCCGCGTCGACGGACGGACGGTAGAGCTCCAGGTCCACGTAGTTGCCCTGGTTCGGCGACTGGTTCGCGTAGAAGGCGGGCGGGCCCCACTGCCGGGCGATGGCGAAGTCCATGACGCCGTTGCCCTGCGTGTCACCGGTGGCAACGCCGCGGGTCGGGGTCTGCACGGCCAGGCCGAGGGGCAGCGCGACGTTGACATACGTGCTGGAGGAGTTGCGGGCGTAGAACGCGAGCGCCTCGTGCCCGGCCACGTCGTCGCCCGGCTCGAAGTTCGGCCACATCGCCGGGTTCACCAGCAGGTCGTCGTTCTCGATGGCCAGTTCCTGGGCCCAGTTCCACCGGTTGATGTTGCCCTTGATGAAGCCGTCGGTCTGGATGATCTCCAGGTTGCCGTCGTTGAGGAAGTCGTCCATCTTGGCGTCCCAGGCCCAGCCGGTCCAGGCCACGCCGTACTGCTGCGCCTCCTGCTGGAACGGCGCGTACTGGCTGGCCAGGTCCTTCTGCATCTCGGCGTTGTTCGCGGCCTGGTTGATGTACATGTAGTTGCTCTCCTCCAGCCCCATCCGCGAGGTGATGGCGCTGACGAAGATGTCGAACTTGCCGTTGTGGTTCACGTCGCCGAAGTCGACGCCCATGCCCTTGAACGAGCCGTTGCCGAGCACGAAGGACTTCGGCGTGGCGGGCGTGCGGTTGCCGGTGGCCTCGATGAACTTGATGTTGCCGGGCGTCGACTCGTTGTACATCAGGTGCCCGTGCCCGAAGTCGTTCGCGATGTAGATGTCCGGCAGCCCCTGGCCGGTCAGGTCGGCTCCTGAGATGGCCAGCGCCCAGCCGGTCGAGTCGGCGTACGGGATGGCGGTCTCGTTCTCGACGTACTGCACCGAGGGCTTCGCGCCGCCGGTCGCGCTGTACCACTGGAGCACGTGGTCGCCGCCGCCGTTGCGGGCGCTGGACATCGTGTTGTTCATCGACACGTTGTTCTCACCGTTCGGATTCAGCACGTCCGAGTCCGGGAAGTAGTTGCCGATGATGATCGACGGGTGGCCGGTGCCGTCCAGGTCGCCGACGTAGGAGGCGTCGGTCTGCCACTTCGGCCCGTGGTACTTGCCGTCGATGCTGTTGTTGGGGACCAGTTCCTGGGGCTGGTACGCGGCCACCGAGGGCGTGCTGACGCCGGCCTTCGCCAGGTACAGGATCGGGGTGCGGCCGAGGTAGGTGACCATGAAGTCGGTCCGGCCGTCGCCGTTGAAGTCGCCCGGCGTGCACGAGGTGGGCGCCATCGTGTTGTCCACGGGCAGCGGCGACGGGTCGAGCACGAACGGCGTGAACTGGTCCGTGGACGGCGCGGTCGGCGTGTACGTGACGATGACTTCGTTCGTACGCGTGTCGACGATGCACATGCCGTCCGACCGGCCGTGGCCGGTGACGTCGTTGATGGCGATGGCGGCGCCCACCGACGAGATCCAGGACTGGATCTTCTGGTAGGCCGGGTTCACCTGCCGGATCGTATTCATGTGTTGATCGTTGTAGCCGGGTGGCAGCGCGATGTTCATCTGCGTGAACTTGTACTTGGCGGCGGTCTCGGCGCCGCCGCCCACCGCGACCGCTGCTTCCCCGGCGAACCACAGCGCCGCGGCGATCAAGATGGTCAGCGCACCTGGGATCATCCGGCGTAGACGTTCACCTAATGTCACTGCGATCTTCCTTTCGATCTGTCGTCGTGCGGTTTCACGCGGGTTCAGGCTCAGCGGAAGTGCCGCATGATGCGCTGCCGGTAAAGCTCGTACGTCGCCCCCGAGTCGTCGCCGCCATGCAGAACCGTGTTCTCACGGCCGGCGATCTCATCGGCTTCCTGAGCGGTGCAGCCGCACAGCACCTGTGCGGCCATTTCGTTGTGGTCGGCCAAGGTGTCGGAGACGACCCGGGCCCGCATGGCGAACGCCGCGCCGAGGGCCACGTCGGCGCGGTACTGCCCGGAGGCCTTCAGCAGCACCTCCAGTTCGTCGGCGGTGACGCCGCCCGCGTAGCCCGCGGCCACGCCGGCGCCACCCCAGAGGTCCGCCCGGCGTGACTCGGGAAAGGCGTTGAGCGCGTCTACGTAGCGCTTCATGTTGCCGCCGTGGACGAACCAGAGCGCCCGCGCGATGCCCTGGTCGATGGCCCGGTTGACGTACGGGTCCGGGGCGAAGCCGGGGTAGTTGCTGCCGACGTACTGCTCGTCGACCCACTTGCGGGTGTGGAAGTAGGCCTGATGGAAGCCGTAGCCGTCCATGATCATCCATCGCATCGCCGGGTAGTCGGCGAGCTTGCGGTAGTCGGGCAGCGCCCGCTTCCACATGAACTTGGGCAGGTGCGCGAGGGTGAAGCCGATGCCCATGTAGCCCATGAACAGGTGCTTCGATCCGGGGGCCGAGTGGAAGTCCGGGCCGGCCATGAAGGTCTCGGTGATCCGGTGGCCCGGCATCGGGGACATCGCGTCCCGCATGGCCAGGCCCATCACGGCGCCCTCGTACGCGAAGCCCTGGTACTCGCGCCGCACGCTCTCCAGCCGGATGACGAGGTCCCCGTGGTCCAGCCCGCTCTGCTCGATGCCGAGTTCGAACCCGAACAGCAGTTGGAACGCGCTGAACTCCAGCTCGTCCCGGGCCGGGGCGTCGGTGGTGTCGAACCCGCGCACGGGGTACCGGATCGAGGACGTCGGCGGCGCGGTGATTCGCTTGCGAATCGACCCTAAAAGCGTCGCTCCCATAGAAAAGGTCCCTCACGATCGACTCGGAACGCTGCTGTTGTCTTCTGCGCGCGCACGCCAAGACCCCCCAAGAAAAGACAGGCAGGCGCTGCGCCGCTTCGAGCGGTTCTCTCCGTCGCCGCGGCATTCACCGCGAAGGTCCCGGACACCGGTCGAGCTTTCTCACGCCACACTGCGAGGATCGCGGTCGCTGGGGCGTCGATTGGCCAGCCGAAAACCTCCTATGGCACAGAATTTTCATTTTTGAGGATGCCCTACCACCCAGCGAGGCGCTTCTCTTACGTTGCCCGCCGGGGTGATTGAGCGCTCTGTTCCGGCCACGGCAATGCGACGACCTGCACAGTTATCGGCCCGCTTTATGCAGTGCGTTCACCGATTACACCGAGTAACGCAGCCTTCATATATTCCCTTGACACTCAGACCCCGGCGCCTCAGGCTTCATCCACCCATGGACTCGGCCCGCCCGGCACGGCATCCGGCCGACACGAGTGCGGGCGGGAGCGACCGGTCGGTCCGGTCGCTCCCGCCCGCAGCCTCCCACGGTGGGCCAGAGCCCTTCTAAGGCAGTGTCAGCTGACTGTCAGTCGGCACAGCCGTCATCAGCCGACGGATACCCGTCCTCGAACGTGGCAGTAGCCGGTGGCGCAGGCTCGGCCGACAGCAGAGTCGGCCGAGCCAACAGCCGCACACAAGGCCACGATCAAGTCCGAAGCGTCGTTGTGCCGCGTCAGCCGACCCTGCTGGGCGTGGCGACGTCACCGGCCACGTCCGCGGACGGCTCCAGCCCGGCGAGGTCCAGTTCGAGCTGGTCCGCCGGGGGGATCGGCATCCACTTCTTGCCGTGCGCGCCGAGCGCCCTCGGCGAGTAGCGCCAGTCGCTGTTGCCGGCGAAGACGACGTCGCGCATCGCCGTGGCGAACCGGCGCCAGTTCGAGCCGAACTCCTCGAAGCCGAACTTGGCCACCTCGCGCGCGTACACGGTCAGCGGGAAGGTGTTGCGCTCCTTCCACTCCTTCGGGGCGCGGAAGCGGTACCAGTTGACGTGCCGTGCGCCCGCCGGGAGCGTGAACGTCGCGGTCGCGCCCTGGGCGGGGTCGCCGAAGCCCATGTACGGGGGCACGAAGTCGAGCTTGCCGAGCCGCTCGAACATGCGTCGGCCGGCCTCCGCGTGGGTTATCCGGCCCGCGGTCGCGTCGTCGACGTCCTGCTTCGCGGCGCGCATCGTCGCGACGACCTCGGGCAGGTGGCTGCCGAGCACGCCGATGCGGCTCAGATCGGTGGTCTTCGCCAGGTGGCTCGGGTCGTGCGATCCCAGGTACCTGATCAGCAGCGCGAGGGGGCCGAACGCGCCGAGCATGTTGCCGAGCGCCCAGTGCCGGTTCCACGCGTTCCACGTGTCGTAGCTCGCGAACGAGTCGAAGGACCGCGACACGATCATGTCGTAGTGGTCGAACCCCGTGTTGACCACGTCCTCGATGTGCTGGAACCGCTCGACCGCGTAGTCGTCGTCGGCGACCGCCTTGAGCAGCGTCTCGGCGATCATGTCGACCGCGACCGTGAGCACCGACATGCCGCTGGAGTACAGCGGGTCGAGGAACGCGGCGGCGTGCGGGAGCTGGAGCATCCGGTGCGCGAGGTGGTGCGGCGAGGAGTACTGGAGCCGTCCTGACCCGATCCACGGGCGCACCGTCGTCGCGTCCTCGAAGTGCCGGGCGACCGTCGGCAGGCCGGAGATGATCCGGCGGAACTCCTGCTCGGGCGTGCCCTGTGGGACGGGGTGCTTGCGGCGGTCGAGCAGCATGCCGACGCTGGTGAGCGGGTTGGTGGCCTCGCGGTGGTTGTTGAACGGGATGACCCAGATCCAGCCGCCGTCGAAGATGTGGTGCAGCGTCGACTGGCCGAGCGGCGACGGCATCTTGTGCTTGCCGGGCGGCTTCATCAGCATGTCCGCGCTCTTCATCCCCATCATGTGGGTGTAGAGCACGCGGGTGTCGGTGGTGAACCGCGGCACCTCGTCGCGCAGGCCGAGCTGGTCGGAGACCAGGGAACGCATGCCGGCGGCGTCGATGAGGAACTTGGCGCGCAGCGTCTCGCCGCCCACGGCGTGCAGCGCGACCTCGTCCTGCTTGAAGTCGATGTGCTCGATGCGCATCCCCTGCTTGAACGTCGCCCCGTACTTGATCGACATCGCGGCCAGGAAGGCGTCGGTGTCCTGCCGGAACAGGTGGGAGTCCGGGCCGATCGGCGGAGTCAGCGTCGGCAGCTGGTTGATCTGCTCGACCTGGTGCTCCTTCCCGGCGGAGTGGTACATGTACGTGAACGAGCGCTTCACGCCGCAGTTGCTGCTGACGTTGTCGCGCAGCGCGTGGAACGAGCCGATCCACCCGATCTCCGGCACCCCGTACTTCTCGCCGATGATCCGCAGCCGGATGCCGGTCTCCGGGATCAGCGATTCGCCGATGGTGAACCGCGGGTGGACCGCACCTTCGAGCAGCAGAGTCTTCACCCCGTGCTTGGCGAGGATGCACGCGAGCATCGAGCCGCCAATACCCGACCCCAGGATGGCCACGTCATATCGATCGGTCTGCATGGATTCCCCACGTTCAGGGTAGTTCGCGGATGGTTTGCCTCGGTGGGCCGCAACGCCCGGCGTCCGCCTGCCACGGCGTGCGCCTCGGTTCCGCCCTCGTTTCTGCAACGCCGCCGAGGCGGACCGTCGCGAGTGTGTTTACGCGGCCCGAGGTGACAGTCCGCGGCCACGGTCATTCGAAGCCTGCATAGCCTTTTCTCCGCACGACGCTGTCGGCCCAGGTGCAAAGTGCCCTGATTCGCGGGTGTGACCGTAATCACCGGAAGGGTCTATGCAGATTTCGAAGTCCTCCCGCGCATGACTGTTCCCGGTCGCAATTCCATACGCTCTAACACTGACGGTGCGGCGCACGTTCGTCTTCTCCCGCGTTGCCGAACGCGGTGCGAGAGGCTCGCACGGCAGTCGAACGGTCACCGGACCGGGTATCCTTGCCCGCCTTTCGCGCAGGACACGGATACCGGCCCGCGTGTCAGAACCCAGCGAAGCTGCGCAACCCGGAAGTGGCCCGCGCGCGGCGGCCCGGTGCAGGATGTTGATCTCAGCTCGGCGTGTGCGGCCAACCAGACGGACCCGGGACGGACGATGAGTGGGAACCCCTTGCGCAGGGCCCTGCGGCCACTGTCATTCGCCCAGATCCGCTGGGTGACGCCGGTGCGGCGCGGCGCCGCGGACCGGCGCATCTCGGCGATCTACCGGGAGATGGAGCGGATCCTCGGCGTGATCTCGCCACCGGTCGCGCTGCACTCCCCCGCGCCGGACGCGCTCGCGGCCTGCTGGGTCATGCTCTACGAAACTCTGTTCGCCCCGGGGCGGATGGACCGCGCGGCGAAGGAGGCGGTCGCGACGGCGGTCTCCGTCGGCAACTCGTGCCCGTACTGCGTCACCATTCACAGCACGATGCTGCGCACCCTGGACCACGTGCAGGGCGCCGACGCGATCGAAGAGGACCACACCGAGTCGATCGCCGACCCCGCGGTGCGCGCGATCAGCGAGTGGGCCAGAGCCAGTGTGCGCGCCGACAGCGCCGCCGGATACGAGCCGCCGTTCCCGGCCACGCACGCTCCGGAGGCCGTCGGGGTGGCGGTCGTGTTCCACTACTTCAACCGCATGGTCAACGTGTTCGTCCGCGACGCACCACTGCCGCCTCTGGTGCCGAACGCGGCACTGCCCGTGGTGTTGCCGGGGCTCTCGCTGCTGATGTCCTGGGCGTACCGGCACGAGGCTCCGCCCGGAGCGTCGCTGGACCTGCTGCCCGCCGGTCCGCTCCCGCCGGCCCTGTCCTGGTCGGCGGGCAACACGCACATCGCGCAGGCCTTCGCCCGGGCGAGCAGCGCCGTCGAGGCGGCGGGACGCCGCTCGGTACCCGCCGCGGTGCGCGATCTGGTCCTGGCGCAGCTCGCCGGCTGGGACGGCGGCCCGAAGGGGCTGAGCCGCGCCTGGGCCGACGAAGCGGTCGAAGCCCTACCCGCCGACCAGCGTCCGGCCGGCCGACTCGCCCTGCTGGTCGCCTTCGCGTCCTACCAGGTGGACGATGCGGTGGTCGCGGCGGTCCAGGCCACCGGCGTGACCGACGCAGCGCTCGTCGAACTGGTCTCGTGGGCGAGCCTGGCGGCGGCGGGCCGGGCGAGCGGCTGGATGTGGATCACCGGCCGCGAACCAGGCTGGCCGCGAACCAGCTCTCAGGCCTCCAGCGCTCAGAACCCCGGCTCTCAGGACACCAGCTCTGAGGACACCAGCTCTCAGGGTTCGAGCACTCCCGTCAGCTGACAGGCGTTGGTATCCGCAGCCAGCCGTGTTCAACAGACGACAGCGTCGAATGGACGACGGCGTTCAAGATGACGGCGGTCCTCCGTCACCGTCACCCGGTCATCCATCGCCCGGTCATCTATCAACCAGTCATCCACCAACCTGGTCAGCGGAACCGGTCCTGCACCTTCCGCCGCCACAGCTCGTAGTCGGGCAGCGACTGACGCTCGCCGACGAACATGGACGAGGTCTCGTCGGTCAACTCGATCACGTCCGCGATGGACATGTCGCAGATGACACGCGTCGCAACCTCGGTGTGCGGAGTGTCCAGGTCCTCGTACTGGCGCGCCTTGGCCGCGAACACCACGCCTGCGGCCACCTCGGGCAGGTAGTCGCCCGCAACCTCGCGCAGCGACTTGAACATCTCCGGATCCCCGGCCCCGGCATACGCGGCCGCCACGCCGACACCGCTCCACAGATCCACCAGGCGATGCGAAGCGAACGCGTTGACCGCCGCGGCCACCGCAGGAGGGTTTGCGCCGTGCATGAACCACAGCATCCGCCCGATCCCCTGGTCGAACGCGCGCGCAAAGTACTCCGGCCGGTTCATCCACGGGTACGGCTTGGGCACGCGCTGCTCGTACACCCACTTCTTGGTGTCGAAGTACGCCTGGTCGAAGCCGTGCCCGTCCACGGCCAACCAGCTGGCCCGAGGGTGGAACCACTGGTCCTGCAACTCCGGCAGCACCTTGGACCACAGCACCCGCGGCAAGTGCGACATCGCGAACCCGATGCCGATGTAGGCGACGAACAGGTGCGGCGCGGCGTGCCCGTCCAGCAGCTTCTTGGTCCGATCGGAGCGCCGGCCGGGCATCACGTCCAGCAGCGTGAACGCCATCGTCGCGCCCTCGTACGCGAACCCGCGGAAGTCGCGCTCCACCATGTCCAGCCGCAAAATCGCATCCGGACGGTCGCCCAGCTCGATGCCATGCTCGAACCCGACGATCACATGCTGCGGAATGCGCTCCAGGTACCGGGTCTCAGCCGTCGGGGTCAGCGGAAAGCCGCGCCGGGCAAAAGTGACCTCATCCAGCGACGGAGCGAACAGGTTCTTGCGCAGCGCGCCGAACAACGCGGTCATGGGCCTCCGTTCACGGACAGGTCAGTCGCCACACTCGGGAGCGCAGTCACATATTCGGAGCCGAAGGCGCATTTCGTCTTCTCGCTGCGTGCCCGGACCCCGCTACCGTAGCAGCACCCAGTAGCACCAAGTGCTACACGTCGGTACGCTGTCCCCATGGCGACGCAGCCGGAAATCACTCAGCGCGATCTGCGCAACAAGTCGAAAGAGATCATGGACGCCGTCGAGCACGGGCAGGCGTTCACCGTCACACGTGACGGGCATCGAATCGGTGAACTGATCCCGCTGCGCACGCGTCGGCGGTTCGTTGCGCGCGTGGAGTTCGCCGCAGCATCCCGCGGCGCTCCCCCGATCGATCTCGACGCTTTCCGTGCGGACCAGGACGCCGCCGCCGAGCACGATTCAGGCGACCCGTATGCCCGCTGAGCCTCGCCGGCAAGGCCTGCTCGACACCAACATCGTGATCCTCCGGGCATGGATCGACCCGGCCGAACTGCCGGACGAGATGGCCATCACGGCGATCACCCTCGCCGAACTGTCGGCCGGCCCCCACGAAGTGCGGGACAACCACGAGCAAAGCGCTTACGACGCCCCGGCCGAGCGCGCCCGGCGCATGGACGTGCTTCAACGCGCTGAGCACGAGTTCGACCCGATTCCGTTCGACGTGGAAGCGGCGCGCGTCTACGGCAGGGTCACGGCCGCGGTCGTCGCGACAGGACGCAAGCCACGCCGCCGCGCCCTCGATCTGATGATCGCTTCGATCGCCATCGCAGAGGGCTTGCCGCTGTACACCACCAACCCCGGCGACTTCGCCGGACTGGAGCAACTCATGACCGTCGTTCCCGTGCATCGGCCCGAATCCGCACCCTGACCACCGGCGCAATCCCGGGTGCACAAGACCAAGCTCTCGCGAAGGGACCGGACCTCATCAACTTTCAGATGAACATCTTGTGCATCAATAAGGGAATTTATCCGGAATGCTCGCGAGCCGCGCGTGTAGACAGGATGGCCCTGTCCAGGCTTTCAGCCTGCGCCGCGCAGTTCCTTCAGGCGCTTCTCCTCGTGGCCGATAGCCCGGTCGAGCGGCGCGGGCACCTTTCCGGGCAGGTGGCGGGCACGCTCCAGTTCGAGGTAGCGCAGGTTCGCCTCGTGTAGCTGGATGAGGCTGCCGTTGAAGGACGACTGCTCATCCTTGGTCTTCTCTGGGTAGTCCTTGCAGAGGCCGCCGATGCCGATCCGTGCCATGATCGCTGAGACGGGGACGGCGAGCGCCGCGTATTCCACCGGTAGGTTCAGCAGGGTGACGATGGTCGGGGCGAGTAGGGCGAGATCCCTGTTCTCTTGCAGTTCCGCGCACAACGGCTCGTGGAACCGGCGCACGAACGCCCTGACGAAGTCGAGCGAGAACAGCGAGTAGTTGAAGTACTTGGCGTTGCGGATCGACGAGGTCAGATCCTCGCCGCCGAGGTCTGCACCGGCGCTGAGCGCCACGGCTTCGACGACCGTCAACTCTTCGTCGGGTTTAGCCGCGATCACGGCCTCGCGATACGCGGCGAACACCTCGCGTCCGAACGCCTCGACCTCAGGATCCGAGAGTTCGAGAGCGTATGTTTCCCAGTCAATGACCGGCATGAGGCGACTCTTCCCTTCCCTGCCCGGCCGCCAGGGCGGCCTGCATGAACCGCAGCGCTTCGCGCCACAACCGCAGGCCGTTGAGCGTGCCGACGACGGTGGACGATCCGGGCCCGAACACCTGCTCGACCCTCTGGTCGAAGGCCTCGGACGCGCCGCTTTGCCGGGTGGCCAGTCGGCGCAGCAGTTCTGGGTCCATGACCCCGGCGACCATCTCCATCATGGCCCGATAGTCAGAGTCCTGAGGATCAGCGGGCTGCGCGGGACCACTCGCCGAGAGCGCCTTCTCGGCGGCCGCCATGTAGCGGAAGGCCTCGCGCCACATGCCGAGGTCGCTCAAGGTCACCAGGTTCTGGAAGGCGAACCGTCCGAGCCGCTGTTCGAGCGCCGCCACGAACTCGGCCATCTGCCCGCCGAAGAACGCCCTGGCCATCAGGTCTTCGCCGACGATCCGAACGATGCGGTCCGCCAGCTCGACATGCATCGGGTACATGTCGTCGGACCTGATCTTCACCCTCTCAAGCGGCTGGTCCTTGAAGTGCACCGTACGGACGGTGAACCACTGGACGATCCCCTCCTCAAGCGCCGTCCCCCGGCCCGGCGGCCCCTTCTCGACACGACGCCCGTCCATGTCCACCGTTCACCCCTCCTGACTCACCTCGTCAGCGTTGGATGCAGCATAGTCAGCCCTCTGCTGAAAGGCCCCGGACGACCAACGACCCGGCCTCCAAAGACCGGAGGCGCCAGGGCATGCGGGGCGGCGCTGGGCCCGGCGCTTCATCCCCGAGCCTTGGGATAGTGGGTCGCGACAGGATGATCGACTCGGAACGCGTGTCGTCGGCCGGTAATTGCCAGCGCAGTGGTGCGAGGGCGTCGGCGAGCGAACTGAGGATGGCAGGGCTATGCACTGTCGGCAGCAGAATGATCGCGAGGTCGAGCCCTTCTTGCGCCAACGCGGCGGTCTCGGCCGCCACACGCGACACGGCGCCGGCCGAGTCCGCGCGCACGGGGATCTGGCTGGACAATGTGATCTCCTTCGGGTCCCGCCCGACGGCCTGGCAGTGCGCGTAGAGGATGTCGCGCTTGCGGGCGAACTCCTCGGGTTCGCCACCGATGAAGTTCCAGTGTTGCGCGTAGAGCGCCGTCGTGCGCAGTGTGCGCTTCTCGCCCAAACCGCCGATGCAGATTGGCGGATGCGGCTGTTGCACGCCCTTCGGCTCGCAGCGCGCGTCGGTAAGCTGGTAGTACGTGCCGGAGAACGTCGTGGCCGGTTGAGACAGGAGACTGACGAGCACGCGACAGGCCTCTTCGAAGCGGTCGCTGCGCTCACGCGGGCCGCCGAGTTCGATGCCATAGGCATTCGACTCCTGCTCGGCCGCACCGGTGCCGATGCCGACCTCCAGGCGCCCGCCGGAGATGACGTCCAGCGTCGCGGCCATGTTGGCCAGCACCGCCGGGTGCCGGTAGTGGATCCCGCTGACCAGCACGCCGAGCCTGACGCGGCGGGTGGCCTGCGCGAGAGCGGCCAACGTGGTCCAGCCCTCAAGGCAGGGGCCCGAGGAGTCCCCGCTGACCGGATAGAAGTGGTCGAACAGCCACCCGGACTCGAACAGCTCGATCCCGTCAGCCTCCTGCCAGACCGGGAGAATCTGCTGCCAGGTGGTGTGCTGCGGACGGGTCTTGAAAGCGAATCGCACCGTCGCTCCTCGTCTCGTCTCGACGCGTCGCGGCAAGCGCGTCGCGGAACCCGGCCAACCACATACGTCCAAATGGACGGCCGAGTTTATCGCCTGGACCCGGTCACGCCCAGGCCGCTGATGTGCCAGGTAGTGTGCTCGACCATCGCGAACACGTAAGCACGACTGATGACCACGGCATGGCATCGGTCAGTTATCCGGAAGTTCCGAAGTCCGCTACCCCACGTAACTCGACCCGGCCCCGGCAAAGGCTTCTGAACAGCACGGGTGAGGTTATCGACAGCGCGGGGCGTGCGGCGGTGCGGCCGGTGCCCGCATCCGTCCGAGCGCTTCTACTGGCGGTCGTTGCACGTGCGGTGCAGACTCCTACTCCTGGTCGGTGTGTGTGACGCAGGCGCACGTGTGGGGAGCGAGGGCGAAGATGGGCCAGGCGGAGCCGGTGCGAGAGCAGGCGCCTGAACCGGGGGCACAGCGGGAAAGGACCGCCGGTAAGGATTCGGGCGGCGAGGTGGCGGTACGGGTACGGGGTCTGATCAAGTCGTACGGCAACGTGCACGCGGTCAGGGGCGTCGACTTGACGATCGCGCGCGGCGAGGTGTTCGCGCTGCTCGGGCCGAACGGCGCGGGCAAGACCACCACGGTGGAGATCCTGGAAGGCTACCGGCGCCGGGACGGCGGCGAGGTCGAGGTCCTGGGGCTGGATCCGCAGCGCCAGCGCGCCAGGTTGAAGAAGCGCATCGGAATCGTGTTGCAGTCCACTGGCATAGACAGCTATCTGACGGTGTCCGAGACCGTCGCGATGTACGCCGGTTACTACCCGCATCCGCGGCCGGTCGGCGAGGTGCTGGAACTCGTAGGGCTGACCGAGAAGCAGGACAGTCGGGTGGCTCGCCTTTCCGGCGGGCAGCAGCGGCGGCTGGACGTCGCGATCGCGCTGGCCGGGGATCCCGAGTTGCTGTTCCTCGACGAGCCGACCACCGGCTTCGACCCCTCGGCACGGCACGAGGCCTGGCAGGTGGTCGAGAATCTCACCTCTCTCGGCAAGACGGTGTTGCTGACCACGCACTACATGGACGAGGCCGAACATCTGGCCGATCAGGTCGCCGTGATCGCGGGCGGCCGGATCGTCGCCGAGGGCACGCCGGCCACCCTTGCCGGTCGCGACACGGCGCGCGCGATCGTCGGATACCGGCTGCCCGACGCGGTCGCCGCGCCGCCCCGGTTCGGCGGGGCGCCCGGATCCGATGGTCTGATCGAGTTCGCGCCCGACGATCTCACCGCCGCGCTGCACCAGCTGACCGGGTGGGCGATGGACCACGGCGTAGCCCTCGACGGGCTGCGCATCTCGCGCCCGACCCTTGAGGACGTGTACCTGCGACTGACCGGCACGGCGCCTGATGAAACTGACACAGTGCCCGACGGCACCGCGGGCGAGCGCCCGAATGGAGAGCAGCGATGAACAACGTGCGACTCACCTTCGTCCAGCTGGGCTATGTGAACAAGGCGTTCTGGCGCAACCCGGCGGCGGCGGTCTTCATCTTCGCGTTTCCGCTGATGTTCCTGGTGATCTTCACCGCACTGCTCGGCCACGGCTACGTACACCTCGGCGGCCGCTCGGTGCATCAGTCCACGTACTACGTCGCCTCGATGGGCAGCTTCGCCGTGATCAGCGCCACCTACAACTACATCGCGATCAGCATGGCCTTCCACCGTGACAACGGCGTGCTCAAGCGCACCGACGGGACGCCGCTGCCGACCGGCGTCTTCTTCGCCGCGCGACTCGTGCACGCCCTGCTCGTGTCGGTGCTGCTGATCGTCATCACCGTGGCGTTCGGCAGACTCGTGTACCAGGCGGACATCCCGTCCGGCGGCGCGCTGGCCCGGTTCGCCGTGATGCTCGTCGTCGGCGCGGCCGCCTTCAGCGCGCTGGGCTTCGCCGTCACGGCGATCATCCCGAACGTCGACGCGGCCGCGCCGGTCGTCAACGCCACGATACTGCCGCTGCTGTTCCTGTCGGGCGTCTTCATCCCGCTCGGCGACGACACCCCGCACTGGCTCGTGTGGATCGCGCGCGTCTTCCCGGTGCGGCACTTCGCCGAGGGCATGCAGGCCGGCTTCGTGAACACCGCGTTCCACTGGAGCGATGTACTGATCGTCGGCTTGTGGGGTGTCGCGGGAGTACTGCTCGCGGTGCGCTTCTTCAGCTGGGAGCCCCGCGTCTAGGCCTACCCAGCGGGTCGTGGCACGCACCCACCGGGAGGCCCAACGCTGAGCCTTCCCGAAGCGGTCGAGACCATGGCCAGCTACCCGCGACCAACCGGTCCAAGAGGCGGTCGCGGACATGTACGGTGCCGATCAGACAGTGATCTCACGTACCGTCGCCCGCCTCACGCCACACACCGATCTACCGCAGACCACCACGAACGGTCCACGACGCACTCCGGGCCGTCCTCGGCCTCTACTTCCTCAAAGACACTTTCGTGCAAGCCTCCATGCCTGTTTGCTCGCCGACTCCGGTGGCCTGTGCCACACTTGCCCGGAAGATTCTCGTTACGAAGGGCAGCACTCCGTGGCATCAGGCACAGTGAAGTGGTTCAACTCCGAAAA
>NZ_DASYZI010000419.1:0-9877 GCF_035946395.1 Actinocrinis sp. | reverse complement strand
GTCACCGCAGAACGCAGTGCTACAGAATGCAGTGCTACAGAACGCGGCGTTACAGAACGCAGCATCGCGGGACGCAGCTGCGCAGACCGAGACCATTGGCCACCCGATTCGGACTTTCGTCATCACCGGCGTCGCCATGTTCATGGCGCAGCTCGACAACCTGGTGGTGACCACGGCACTGCCGTCGATCCAGAGGTCGCTGCACGCCGGGCTCCAGGGCCTGCAATGGACGATCTCTGCTTACACGCTGACCTTCGCCGTCTTCCTGCTGACCGGGTCCACACTCGGCGACCGATTCGGTCGGCGTCGGCTGTTCTCACTCGGGCTGAGCCTGTTCACCGGCGCGTCCGTCGTCTCCGCGCTCGCGCCCAACATCGGCGTTCTGGTCGCCGCGCGTGCCGCGCAGGGGATCGGCGGCGCGATCGTCGTCCCGCTCACGCTCACGATCCTGTCGGCCGCGGTACGGCCCGACCGGCGTGGACTGGCGATCGGCGGCTGGAGCGCGCTTGGCGGGCTGGCCGTGGCGCTCGGGCCGGTCATCGGCGGGGCGGTGGTCGAGGGCGCGTCGTGGCAGTGGATCTTCTGGCTGAACGTGCCGATCGGTTTGGTCATCGTGCCGCTGTCCCGGGTCTGGCTGACCGAGAGCCGCGGCCCGGCCCAGCGGCTGGACCTGATCGGCAACGCGCTGGTGAGCGTGGGCCTGTTCGGCATCGTGCTCGGCCTGATCCGCGGCGGCTCCATCGGCTGGACCAGCCCCGTGGTGCTCGGCGGCTTCGTGCTCGGCGCGCTCGCGCTGGCCGGATTCGTGCTGCGCGAGGCGCGCACCGACCACCCGATGCTGCCGCTGCGGCTGCTGCGCGGCCGGTCCTTCCCGCTGATCAACGTCGCCTCGCTGCTGATGTTCTTCGGGATGTTCGGCTCGGTCTTCTTCCTGGTGCAGACCTTCCAGCTGATCTGGGGATACTCGCCGCTGGCCTCAGGCGCGCGGATGCTGCCGTGGACCGCGATGCCGATGGTCATCGCGCCGATCGCGGGCATCTTGTCGGACCGGATCAGCGGCCGGTCGATCGCGGCGGTCGGGCTGCTGTTGCAGGCCGGCGCGCTGGCTTGGCTGGCCGACGTGATCGCGGTCGGCACGCCGTACAGCCGCCTGCTGCCCGGCCTGGTACTCGGCGGCATCGGCAACGCGCTCTTCTTCGCGCCGATCGCCAACCTGGTGCTCGGCTCGGTGCGGCGGCACGAGGAGGGCGTCGCGTCGGGCGTGAACAACGCGATCCGCGAACTCGGCGGCGTGCTCGGCATCGCGGTGATGGGCGCGATCTTCACGGCGCGCGGCGGCTACGGACCGACCCGGACGCTCACGGCCGGCCAGCACTTCATCGACAGGCTTCAGCCCGCCGTGTGGACGGGAGCCGGGGTTCTGGTGGTCGCGTCGCTCGCCATGTGGCTGGTGCCGAGCCGCCGCAAGCAGTTTGACGCGGCGTAAGTTTCAGGTGGTCGGTAAGTTTCAAAGTTTCACAGAACACTGCGAAGGCCGGTCCCGGGGTTTCCCGCCGGGACCGGCCTTCGCGGCGTGGCTGCGTGATTGTGGTGATTGTGTGGCGCGTTACGCGTTACTCATTGCCTTACTCATTGCCCGTTAGGTACTACTTCGCCTCGACTAGCAGCGCTTGAATCCTGGAGACGCCCTCGGCCAGATCGTCGTCCCCGAGCGCGTACGACAGGCGCAGATAACCGGACGGGCCGAACGCCTCGCCGGGCACCACGGCCACCTCGACCTCGTCCAGGATCACCGCGGCCAACTCCGCAGAGGTGCTCACCAGCGTGCCGCGGATCTCCTTGCCCAGCACGCCCTTCACCGACGGGTACGCGTAGAACGCGCCGAGTGGCTCGGGGCAGTCCACGCCCTCGATCTCGTTGAGCATCTTCACGATCGTCTGCCGGCGCCGGTCGAAGGCCGCGCGCATCTCGTGCACCGCGGACAGATCGCCCGACACCGCCGTGAGCGCCGCGACCTGCGCCACGTTCGAGACGTTCGAGGTGGCGTGCGACTGGAGGTTGGTCGCGGCCTTCACCACGTCGGCAGGCCCGGCCAGCCAGCCGACCCGCCAGCCGGTCATCGCGTACGTCTTCGCCACGCCGTTCACCACGACGCAGCGGTCCGCCAGCGACGGCACCGCGTGCAGGATCGAGACGAACTCGGCGTCCCCGTAGACCAGGTGCTCGTAGATCTCGTCGGTCAGCACCCACAGCCCGTGTTCGTCGGCCCAGCGGCCCATCTCGGCGACCTGCGCGGGGGAGTACACCGCGCCGGTCGGGTTCGACGGCGATACGAACAGCAGCACCTTGGTGCGCGGCGTGCGCGCCGCCTCAAGCTGGGCCACCGTCACCAGGTAGCCGGCGTCCTCGTTGGCCAGGACCTCGACCGGCACACCGCCGGCCAGCCGGATCGACTCGGGGTAGGTCGTCCAGAACGGCGTCGGCACCAGCACCTCGTCGCCCGGGTCGAGCAGCGTGGCGAAGGCGTTGTAGATGGCCTGCTTGCCACCGTTGGTGACCAGGATCTGTCCCGGCTCGAACCGTACCTTCGAGTCGCGCTGCGTCTTCGCCGCGATCGCCGCCTTGAGCTCCGGCAGCCCTCCGGCCGGGGTGTAGCGGTGGTACTTGGGCTGGCGCGCCGCGGCGGCCGCCGCCTCGACGATGTAGTCCGGGGTCGGGAAGTCGGGCTCGCCGGCGCCGAAACCGATCACCGGACGCCCGGCCGCCTTGAGGGCCTTGGCCTTGGCGTCGACGGCGAGGGTCGCGGACTCGGCGATCGAGCCGATCCGGTGCGAGATGCGCGGGAACGGGGTCGGGGCGGTGGCGTCGGTGCTCATCGGAAGCTGTGCTCCAGCTGTTGTCGTTGCTTGTCCTTGCTGCTGCTCTAGTGCGCCGCGGTCGACGTCGGCCGACGACGCGGTACATGGTGTCACTTCCGTACCGCTGCCCGCAGTCGCGTTTCGCCGTTTCGGCACCGTCGCCCGGCTTCGGGTGAGGCTACTCATTCGACTCGGTGACGCGGTACCGTCTAGACTTCCGTTGTCCTCGCCGAGGTCCGCGCCCCAGGTGCGGCACGGTGTGCATAGGGTCGTAGCTCAATTGGCAGAGCACCGGTCTCCAAAACCGGGGGTTGGGGGTTCAAGTCCCTCCGGCCCTGCACGATGAACAGCGAAAAGGCACCTACTCACGTGAGTGGGTGCCTTTCTCGTCTCGGTTATGGTCGTCAACCGGTTTCGGAATCGGGCTCATCCCGTGTGTGCAGGGCTGCCTGACGTGAGCGGTACGTGTCCGTGCCGCCCATGTCCGCCACGATGAATGAGCACGCGGCGCACGCGTCCCTTCCGCGTTGCGCGAACCAGCGGCATTCCCTGCGGATCGAGCACGACGGCAACGGTGCACCGTCGTGCTGAAGCGCCTGTGTGGCGTCTGCTGCCAAGTCGGCGACGGCGCACCGGCTTCCGGTCCACTGCGGGCATCCGCCCTCGACACACGCCCCGGCGAACCGGAACCGCCGCTGCGCACTGCCCTCGGAGCGCGCCTTCGCGACGAACTCCGCGTCGACCTCGACCGGGGGATTGACATAGGCCAACCGCCCGCTGGTCGTCATGATCCCTAGCAGCAACGAGCCCTCATCGCACGTACTGCTCGGACAGGTTCTGCCGGATCTCCCCGCGTCGCTCGCCGACCCGCCCGCCATGCTTCGCGCCCTATTCGCCGGATCGGGACGGGTTCGAGGGCAGCGGGCCTGGTCTGCTCCCGAGTTCTTCCGCGAACTCGATGACCGCGGGAATGCCGATCCAGTGCTGGATCAGCGACTCGTTGAAGACGGCGGGGGCGGTCGCCGCCTCGGGCGGCACGGCGTTTCCGAGTTCCGCCGCTGCGGCGAGTGCGACAGCGCGCCCTACCCGCTTGCGTACCTCCTCCGAGAGCTCGACATCCGTCACTACGAACGAGAACTCGTACCGCGCCATCGCGAACCCCTCACACAGAAGGAATATACTGACTACGGAGAGTATCTAACACCGTCGGCCACCGTCCGCAATGTGGCGCGCACTGGCGTTCCAGGACCTGCCCGCGTGGTAGCCTTCATGCCTCAAGTGCAGGTCGCGCGCCTGGAACCGGGCAACGTGCGACCGTTCGGCCAACTCAAAACCGGGGGTCGGGAGCGCAAATCCCTCCGGCCCCGCACGCGCAGATCTCAGCCGCGCCAAGGCCACCTTCACAGCAGAAGGTGGCCTTGGCGCGGCTCGCGTCGTACGCTTTGCGGTGCATGGCGCAACTCATACGGATGATCAGGGTGAGGTAGCAGGTGAGCCAGACGCGCAGCGACGCCGAGGACCTGGACGGGGTCCCCGAGGCGATCGAGCCGCAGGACGCGGACGAGCTGAAGGCCGCCGGGGCCACCAAGACCAAGAAATCCCGGGCGGAGCGCAAGACGGACACGGCGTCCGGCAAGGCGAAGGCCAAGGCCAAGGCGACGCCGGAGCGTAAGGTGCAGCGCAAGAAGCGGACCTCGCCCGCGCTGTTCTACCGGCAGATCGTCACCGAGCTGCGCAAAGTGGTCTGGTCCACCCGCAGCGAGCTGTTCACGTACACCGCGGTGGTGATCGTCTTCGTGCTGGTCATCATCGGGGTCGTGGCGGCGATCGACTTCGGTCTGAGCCGCGCCGTGCAGGCGGTCTTCGGCTGATCGACGCCTCGCCGGTCCCGATCCCACGGACCGTAGCGGCCGCGTCGCCCGTCTCGGCGGTTCGTGTCCTTCGCACCGGCTAGTCTGGACGCAGTGAGGTGTGGCGCCGGCGCGCTGTGGCGTTGCCCGCGCCCCACGGTGCAGAGGCGAGCAGAGGAAGAAGAGGCCGCAGTGTCCGACATGACCGAATCGGCGGAGTCCGACGAGCCGGACGCCTTCGCGGGCGGCTCCGCGTTTGGCGCCGACGACGAACCCGTCGCGACCGCGCAGGCCACGGAGTTCGATGCCGACGAGCTCGACGGCGACGTGCCCGAGCCGGGGTTGCCGACCGGCCTCGACGAGTTCCGCGAGGCGCTGCGCCGCGCACCCGGCGACTGGTACGTCGTGCACTCCTACGCCGGCTACGAGAACCGGGTGAAGCAGAACCTGGAGACCCGCATCCAGTCCCTCAACATGGAGGATTTCATCTTCCAGATCGAGGTGCCGATGGAGGAGGCCGTCGAGGTCAAGAACGGCCAGCGCAAGAAGGTCAAGCGCAACAAGTTCCCCGGCTATGTGCTGGTGCGGATGGACCTGACCCCGGACTCCTGGGGCGCGGTGCGCAACACCCCCGGCGTGACCGGCTTCGTCGGCAACGCCCACGAGCCGTTCCCGCTGACCACCGACGAGGTCGCCAAGATCCTGATGGCCGACCAGCCGCAGGCGGACGGCGCGCCGAAGCCCCCGATCGAGGTGAAGGTGCTGGACTTCGAGGTCGGCGACTCGGTCACGGTGATCGACGGCCCGTTCGCCACCCTCCAGGCCACCATCAACGAGATCAACGCGGACTCGCAGAAGGTCAAGGGTCTGGTGGAGATCTTCGGCCGGGAGACCCCGGTGGAGCTGTCGTTCAGCCAGATCCAGAAAAACTAGCGCTGTCAGAAGAACCAGCACTGTCAGAAGAGCTAGTACCGTCAGGAGAATCAGCTCGGCCGGAAGAAATCAGCACGGCTGGAAGAGTCGGCCGGAAGAACCAGCACATTCGCGAGCAACGTCCTACGCGTCGGCCCCGATCATCGTTTTGGTCGGGGCCGACGGCGTCGGGTAGCCTTGTCAGCTGTGCCGTAACCCCTTTCAGACGCCTGGCGAGGCGTCGGGGTATCTGTGTGCCACTGACCACGGCATCCCAACCAATGTGAGTTAAGGACCCGGAGCATGCCTCCCAAGAAGAAGCTCGCAGCGATCATCAAGCTGCAAATCAAGGCCGGTATGGCGAACCCGGCTCCGCCGGTCGGCCCCGCGCTGGGCCAGCACGGCGTGAACATCATGGAGTTCTGCAAGCAGTACAACGCGGCCACCGAGGCACAGCGCGGGCAGATCGTCCCGGTGGAGATCTCGGTCTTCGAGGACCGTTCCTTCACCTTCGTCACCAAGACCCCGCCGGCCGCCCGGCTCATCCTCAAGGCTGCCGGCCTGGACAAGGGCAGCGCGGTCCCGCACAAGACCAAGGTCGGCGTGCTGACCCGGGCCCAGGTGCGCGAGATCGCGCAGATGAAGATGGAGGACCTGAACGCCAACGACATCGACGCGGCGGCGAAGATCATCGCCGGCACCGCGCGGTCGATGGGTGTCACGGTCCAGGACTGACGCAGCACGACCGGCCCAGTACGACTGACCCAGTACGAACGCCGCCTCGCGGCGAACCCGTGGCAGGGCCCTGCGCGGCCCATCCGACCACGAACTCCGACTGACCGATCCGGGAGCTTTTCTCATGCAGCGCAGCAAGAACTACAAGGCCGCCTCGGCGACCGTCGACCGCGACTCGCTCTACAGCCCGCTCGAAGCGGTGCGGCTGGCGAGGTCCACCTCGAAGGTGAAGTTCGACGCGACCGTCGAGGTCGCCCTCCGGCTCGGGGTCGACCCCCGCAAGGCCGACCAGATGGTCCGCTCGACCGTCATCCTCCCGCACGGCACCGGTAAGACCGCCCGGGTCCTGGTCTTCGCCACCGGTGACCGTGCCGAGGCGGCGCGCGCGGCGGGCGCCGACCACGTCGGCGCCGACGAGCTGATCGACCGGGTGGCCAAGGGCTTCCTCGACTTCGACGCGGTCGTCGCCACGCCGGACCTGATGGGCAAGGTCGGCCGGCTCGGCCGGGTGCTCGGCCCGCGCGGCCTGATGCCGAACCCGAAGACCGGCACCGTGACGCCGGACGTGGCGAAGGCGGTCAACGAGATCAAGGGCGGCAAGATCGAGTTCCGGGTGGACCGGCACTCGAACCTGCACCTGATCATCGGCAAGACCTCGTTCACCGACGAGCAGCTGGTGGAGAACTACGCCGCCGCGCTGGACGAGGTGCTGCGGGTCAAGCCGTCCGCCGCCAAGGGCAAGTACCTGAAGAAGGTCACCTTCACCACGACCATGGGCCCCGGCATCCCGGTGGACCCGAACCGCACCCGCGCCATGCTCGTCGAGGAAGACGCCTGACGGGCGAGCTGAGGGTGCTCTGAGCACCGAACCGGCCCCGCGACGCGCCCACATGTCGGCGTGGCGTGGGGCCGTTCCCGTTGGGGCACGCTTCCCGGCCTCTACGGGCGGATATCCGGGTCCCGTAACAGTCCCCTGCGGACAGGCCTGTGGACGCCGCCTTCGTCCGTACTCTGGCGTAGCGTGGTTCTCGAACCGGTGAGGGGGCGTGCCCCTCACCCTGGGAGGGTTTCGGGCTCATGTACAGGAGAATCGGCCTCATCGCCGGGGGCGTGGCCGTCGCACTCGCCGCAGTGGCGGGGTGCAGCACCAACAGCACGACGAGCAACGGGGGCTCGAACGGGAGCGGGGCCGGCGCCGCCCTGAACATCTCCCCGGCCGCGTTCATCAAGTCCGCGCTGACCAAGACTTCGGATTACAAGACTGTGCACGTCACCGGAACCATATCCGGCGGCACCCTCAACGCGACCATGGACGCGCACGAGCAGTTCAGTCCGAGCATCGCGATGTCGATGACGCTGAGCAGTTCCGCGCTGAACGTCACCGAGATCCTCGTCGGCGACACGATCTACATGAAGATCCCGCAGCTGTCCGGCGAACTCGGCGGCAAGACGTGGGTGAAGATCGACCTGTCCGCCATGGGCTCGCTCGGGTCCGCCTTCGAGTCGATGACCAATTCGGCCAAGAGCATGGACCCGACCCAGCAGCTCCAACTGCTGCTGGCCTCGGGCGACCTGCGCAAGGTGGGCACCGAGACGGTCGACGGGGTCCAGGCGGTGCACTACGCGGGCACGGTGGACGCCGCGACCTTCGTCAACAGCGCGGCGGCGACCGCGAACCTGACGCCGGATCAGATCTCCCAGCTCAAGTCGCTTCTGAAGGCCGGCGGGGTCACCACCGAGAGCGTGGACCTCTGGGCGGCCTCCGACGGCCTGCCGGTGCGCGAGAAGGTGGCCACGAACACCTCCATGGGCGCGGTGACCGTGGACCTGCACATGTCGGACTGGGGCAAGCCGGTGTCGGTCAGCGCCCCGCCCGCCGACCAAGTCGGCGACATGTCCTCGATGCTGGGGAACCTGGGCAGCCTCGGCAGCGCCGGCTGAGCCGCGACACCTGATCCACGGCGCCTGGTCCGACCTGGCTGAGAGCCGGGCACGGCGCGCCCGGCCGGGACCGAGAACGTTCGATTTGGTCCCGGCCGGGCGGTCGCGTACTCTGAACGCAATCCAATGACCGCTGGTCGCGCCAGCCTGCCGGTTCGCCCCGGACGGGATGGCTGCCGAAGGTCCTGCACCGCGTGCCGGGAGCTCGTTCCCGGACCGCGTTCGCAGGCGGCCCGCGCAGGTGTGTGGAGTGGTTCCTCGCGTCAGGCCGCCGTCGGCCACGGTCGGCTGTGGTTCGACGCGGTTCGCCCCGTGCGCTTGCGCCGGGGCTTTTCCGTCTGGTGAGACATCGCCGTTCGCGGCGGGGCGGACCTTCTGCGAGACCGGCGGCCGACAACCGACCGTCCCGGAAGGAGGGCCATGGCGAAGGCTGAGCGTCAGGCCGCCGTCGAGGAGATCACGGAGCACTTCCGTGGGTCCAGCGCGGCACTGCTCACCGAGTATCGCGGGCTCACCGTGAAGCAGCTCAAGGAGCTGCGTCGCTCCCTGGGCGCGGACACGCAGTACGCCGTCGTGAAGAACACCCTGACCAAGCGGGCCGCGTCCGCGGCCGGAATCGCCGGTCTGGACGAGCTGCTGGCCGGACCGTCCGCCATCGCCTTCATCAAGGGCGACCCGGTGGAGGCGGCCAAGGGGCTGCGCGACTTCGCGAAGGCCAACCCGCTGCTGGTGATCAAGGGCGGGGTGATGGACGGCAAGCCGCTGTCCGCCGCCGAGGTAGCCAAGCTCGCCGACCTGGAGTCGCGCGAGGTCCTGCTGGCCAAGGCGGCCGGCGCGATGAAGGCGACGCTGGCGAACGCCGCGGCGCTGTTCCAGGCGCCGCTGACCCAGTTCGCCCGCACCGCGGACGCACTGCGCGCCAAGGCCGAGGAGCAGCAGGGCGGCGCCGCGTCCGCATCGGGGTCCGACACGGCAGTGTCCGACGCCGACACCGTCGTGTCCGACGCGCCCGCCGAGTAGCGAGCAGCGAGTAGCAGTCCCCGCCCCCACCCGTCTTTCTGTTTCACCGAAAGGAAGTCGCCACCATGGCGAAGCTCAGCAACGCGGAGCTCATCGACGCGTTCAAGGAACTGACCCTCATCGAGCTGTCCGAGTTCGTCAAACTGTTCGAAGAGACCTTCGACGTGAAGGCCGCCGCCCCGGCCGCCATCGCCGTCGCCGGCCCGGCCGGCCCGGCCGACGCCGCGCCCGAGGCGGAGGAGCAGGACGAGTTCGACGTCATCATCGAGTCGGCCGGCGACAAGAAGATCCAGGTCATCAAGGTCGTGCGCGAGCTCACCTCCCTGGGCCTCAAGGAGGCCAAGGACCTGGTCGACGGTGCGCCGAAGCCGCTGCTCGAGAAGGTCAACAAGGAGGCCGCTGACAAGGCCGCCGAGGCCCTCAAGGCTGCCGGTGCGGCCGTCGAGGTCAAGTAAGACCTTTCGCGCCTAGCGCGAGCGTTCTGCCGAACCGGGGCGATCACTCTTTGGAGTGATCGCCCCGGTTTGTTTATGTCCGGAACGGTCCGTTTCAGGCCATCTG
>NZ_DASYZI010000418.1:0-12826 GCF_035946395.1 Actinocrinis sp. | reverse complement strand
AACCCGAAGCGTTTCGAGGCCGGGTCCGCGTCGTACTGATCGCTCCAGGCGTGGTTGCGGCTGTCCTGGTCGTGCATCGCTTGCAGATGGCGCCAGATGGCGTTCTCGAAGAACTGTTCCGAGGGGTCGGGGAGTTCGTCGTAGGTGGCCACGTACGACGTGAAGCTCTGCGCACTCGGCTCGAATTTTGCCAGGAACTCGGCGAGTCCCTCAAGGTGCGCCAGTACCGCCTCCTCGCTGCCCAGTTCCCCGAAATGCCGGTGCAGGACTGTCTTTCGGCGTAGGGCCGCTTTGGCGCCCAGACAGGAGAAGTCGTCCCTGCTGATGAACTCCGCCAGCGCCAAGGGCAAGGAAATCGCGGCTGACGTTTTCGCAGTGTCCGTAGTGTCTGTAGCGTTCGCTGCGTCTATGGCACCTGCGTCGCCGATGGAGGCAGGGGTGTCCGGGACGTCTACGGTGTTTGGGGGTGGCTCGGTCGGCGCGCGCCGGGTGGACAGGGGCTGGCTGGTCGCTGCCGTCACAATCTCACCGGCCTGGTCTGTGCTCACCACAACACCTCCGGTGTCAACAGGCCTCCGTCCGTGGCCTCGCGGGCATGCGCGATGTGGGCGCGGGCCACCGGCACGTCACCGGCGGTGATCGGCCGGGAGCGCTGAAAATCCTCGGACAGGTGAATCGCCGACGGGTCGCACCCGAGTGGATTCCCCTGGGGGACCGACTCTTGCGTCTGGCTGGGCGGGAGGGTGGCGAAGGCGGGCGGGGCGATGACGTCCGGATCCGGATGGCCGAGGGTGCGGGCCGCCGCCGACGGGCTGTGGTGGGCCGGCGAGGCGGCGCCGATCGCTTCCGTGAACTCTGTGATGCGCTCGCGCGTCATCTCCACAGGGGGGAGCGCAGCGGCTTCCGTCTCCGGGTCAGCGGACACTCACGCCACGCTCTCCGGCCGTGTGCGCGCCGCCGTTGACGTGCAGATTTCCTTGGTGGTCGCGGGAAATCGGTCCGACGGCAGCGTCACGCGGGGCTTGGCGGTCGGCTCGAAGTCCTTGGTGGCCCAGCACAACGGGGAGTGCGCGGCCTGATCTGACGACTTGGCCTCCTCGGCTTTCTTAGTCTTGTCGGTCGCGAGCTGCTTGATTTCGGACTGCCCGTATGCGGCGGATCGTGCGAGTGTACGCAGTGGCTTTGCGGCGGTTACGGATTGGGGGGAAATCGCGGACGTGTTGGATGCGGTCGCTGCGTCTCGGTGCGAGGTCTCCAGTTGGTTTCCGCCGAGTGTGTTGGCGGGAGGGGAAGCGATCGTGGGGGGTACTTCGTCGGGGTGATCGGTGTGATTTTGGGTCCGGGCTTTGGGCGTTGCCGGGTGTTTGTTGTTTGTGACGTTCGGTGCGATGACGGGTGTGGGATTGGGCAGGTGCTTGGTGGTCCGCTTTACGGGGGAGAGTTGGCCGAAGCCGGTGGGGGGCACCTGCGATCCCTGCTTCTGTGCGACGCGGGGCACGTGGAAGGTGATGGGGCTTTCCGTGATGACTCCGGTGATTGGAGCGGACTTGTCTTTGCGCAGGCCGCAGCGGGTGGTCATGATGACCTCCCTTCGTGCTGTAGGCCTTCGGGCGCCTCGCTTTCTTCGTGCGAGCCGCGCTGTTGGGGCAGTTCGTCGTAGACGCGCAGCGGTTCACAGGCGGGTCCGGCCACTCGCTCTCCTGTCTCAAGGCTGAAGGCGGAGTGGTGCAGCGGGCAGGTGATCCGCTGCTTCTCCACGTCGACCGTGCCGTAGCGCAGCAGGCCTTTTCGGTGTGGGCAGATGCCGCTTATCAGTACCGTGCGGTCGGCCAGTTCGACGGCGATCACGTCGCCGTCGAGTCGGCGGACCTGAGCCTGGCGCTCCTGCCCGGCGGTCATCCGGCAAGCTTCCGGGACCTGATGATCGCCTGCTCGGTGGCGGTCGAGACGATGGCACCGGTCATCTGGACGCCCGCCCACACCTTGGCGAGGTCGATGCCTGTCTCAAGCTCCTTCTCGCGGATCGCGGCACGCATCGACCTGCTGTGGTAGGAGTCGATGTACATGTGCTCGGTGTAGTACGCGTGGTTCTTCACGCCGAGCCGCTCGGCCGCGTGGGCGAAGCTGCGGAACCCGTACGGGACGCTGGTCTCGAAGTACGCGTAGCCGCCGAGGAAGTACTCGGAGGGCTGCGCCCGGTTGGCCAGCCAGTGAAGGTAGTTCACGTAGGCGAAGCTGTCCTGGCTGCTGTCGAGGTAGCTTTCGACGTCGATCGGCATGCCGAGCTCGATGAGCAGGTCGCGGTAGAGCTGGGCGTGGGACATCGACTCGTTGCCGCAGCCCAGTTCGTCGATCAGGATGCGGAAGACGGCCATGCCGGAGCGGTACGGCAGTTTGGGCACCGACGCGAGCAGGGAGAGCGACTCGGTGAGCCCGTCGACCGCGAATTCCCGCACCACATACTCGAACTGCTCGCGGGTCGCCTCAAGCGCCAGGTGCAGATAATGCTCATTGGACTTCTTGACCGCCTGGGCGAGGTGCTCCCGCATCCCCTTCATGATGTCGCTGGTGGAGCCGAAAGCGGGCGCCGTTCGCTCGTACTCCTCGGCGATGGGCAGGATCCAGGCCTCCTCCATCTGCGTCAGCTCGGCGTACTCCGCGACGGTCGGCGTCTTCTGATAGAGCTGGTAGAGCCGCCGCTGGTCGATCACGTCGGATGTCATGTCCACGATTAACGGCTCTCCGTCTTCTTCTCGCTGGGGACGGGGATCAGCGTCCAGCGACGCAGCACGAGCGCCGCGTTGTGGCCGCCGAACCCGAAGGAGTTGCTCATCACCGTGGCGACGGGATGGCGCTGCGCCGTATGCGCCACGAAGTTGACCAAGGGATCGATCGGGGCGTGGCAGTTGATCGTCGGCGGTACCACCCCGTGGTTGATCACCAGGCTGCCGATGATGGCCTCTACAGCGCCCGCGGCGCCGATCATGTGGCCGGTCATGGACTTGGTCGAGCTGATGGGGATCTGCTCGGCACGTTCGCCCAGCACGGCGCGCAGAGCGGCGAGTTCCGTCGGGTCGTTCAACGTGGTGCCGGTGCCGTGCGCGTTAACGTAGTCGACGTCGTCCGGGCCGATCCTGGCGTCGCGCAGGGCCTCGGCCATGGCACGGCGCATCCCTGTGCCTTCCGGGTGCGGGGTCGTCATGTGGTACGCGTCGGAGCTCGCCGCATAGCCGAGGACCTCCGCCAGGATGTGTGCGCCGCGAGCGAGTGCGTGCTCCTCGGATTCCAGGACGAGGATGCCCGCGCCCGCGGCCATCACGAAGCCGCCGCGGTCCGCGTCGAACGGGCGCGAGGCTTGGGCGGGGTCGCCGCCCCGGGAAGTCAGGGCCTTGGAAGTGCCGCCGCTCGCGATGTCCAGCCGGGTGATGATGTCCTCGGCGCCGCCGGTGATGACGACGTCGCTGACGCCGCAGCGGATCCACCGGGCGGCCTCACCGATGGCGTCGGTCCCGGACGCGCAGGCGCTGCTGGTGGCTCTGGAGGGGCCGGTCGCGCCGACGGCGATGCTGATCTCGCCCGGTGCGCTGTCGATGGCGCCGGTGACGCCGGCGAGCGGCGACACCGCGCGCGGTCCCTTGGCGTCCAAGGCGCGGGCGTGGTCGTAGATCGAGCTCATAGCACCGTACCCGCTGCCGATGAGGATGCCGACCCGGTGCGCGTTGCCCTCGTCGATGACGAGCTTGGCGTGTGCCTGCGCCTCCTGTGCGGCGACGAGCGCGTAACGGGCGTAGCGGTCGGTCCTGCGGACTACTTTATAGGGCAGGTACGCGCCCGGATCGAAGCCCTTGATCTCGCCCGCGATCTTCACCGGCAGGTCGTCCGCCTCCACCTGGGTGATGGGGCCGACTCCGCTGCGGCCGGACTGGAGGCCATCCCACGTGGTCGCCACGTCCAGGCCGAGCGGGGTGACCATGCCCCAGCCGGTGATCACGACCCGGCGTCGATCCGGCTGCGCTGGCGGTTGCGCCATCAGGCCTTTCCTTCCGAGATACCGGGTGCCGGGAGAAGTGGGAAATCGCCCCCGGCCGGCGCGGCGCCGAACAGCGAATCCGCCATCCGCACCGGCACGTTGAGGACCACGGGCCCACCGAACTGGCAGATCTTCCAGGCGCGCTCGACATCGGAGCGCACGGTGGCCTTTTCGCCGAGGGTCAGCTGGTGCAGCCCCGGCAGCTCGGGCGCCTGCTGGCGTACGGCCCCGGAGTGTACGAACCGGAACTCGGGCAGCGGGTTCTCGCGCTGGTCGAGCTGACTCTGTAGCCAGCCGTACCCGCCGTTGCGTAGGACGACGTAAAGCACTCCGAGCTGCTGCTCCACGAGCGTGGGCAGGTCGGCGGCGAAGATGTTGAACGCGCCGTCACCGACGAATGCGACCACCGGCCGGTGCGGGGCCGCCGCCTTGACTCCGGCCGCGGCGGCGGCGCCGAAGCCCAGGCTGGTCTGCTCGGACGGCACGATCGAGCCGCTACGGGGAGAACCCGCGTGCACCGGGTACCGATACGACCACATGTCCTGTAGGCCGTTCTCCTGTACCAGGATCAAGTCGTCGGGCAGTACTTCGGCGAGGGCGGCGAGCACCTCCGCGATGTGAAGTTCTTCCTCGGCGGCGAACCGGTCCAACTCCGCGCGGTGACTGTTGTGGAGCGCCTCGTGGACGGCTCGCACCTCGTGGACCCAGGACGACTCGTCGGTCGGTCGGCCTGCTGCGTCCGCGAGCAGCTCGGGGAGCAGGGCGGCCGCGTCCGCAAGGACCTTGGGCCCGGCGTAGTCGCTGTGGAACTCCGAGGCGTCGAGGTTGACCTGCACGACGGGCACCTCGCGGCCGATGCCGGAGGGCCAGCCGTACGTGGCCGTCTCCTCAAGCCGACTGCCCAAAGTGAGCACGCAGTCGGTCCGCGCCCACAGCTTTTGCGAGGCCTCCGGCAGGTACAGTCCGGCCAGCCCGCAGAATTGCGGGTGGGTCTCGTCGAAGGCGCCGCGACCGCTCGCGGTGCTGAACACGGCGGCGCCCAACCGTTCGGCCAGACCCTCCAGAATCCGCGGCCCGTTGTGGTGGCGCATGCCGCCGCCGATGAGGACGACCGGCCGCTCGGCGCCCCGCAAGGTGCGCAGGGCGGCCGATTCCTCGTCGAGCCGCACGCTCACGGGCCGTACGAGCTGGTCGGCGGGCCCGTCGCCGTGTGCTGCGGCCGCAGACTCGGCGGGCAGCGGGATGCGGGCCGTGAGCAGATGGTCGGGCAGTTCCAAGTAGACCGGCCCGGGAACGCCTTCCCGGGCCACCATCAACGCCCGCCGCAGCATGGGCGCAAGGCGGCCCGGGTCGTCGACGCGGGCCGCCCACTTCACCAGCGGGCCGATCACCGAGAGCTGGTCCAGTTCCTGGAAGGCCGCGGTGCCCCGCCGTTCCACCGCAGTGCCCGCGGACAGCAGTACCACCGGGGCGCAGGAGTACTTGGCCTCCAGCAGCCCTGTCAGGGTGTTGGTGACGGCGGGTCCCTTGCCGGTGAAGGCGATTCCGACCGCGCCTGACTGGAGCGCGTAGCCGGTGGCCATGAACAGGGCGTTGCGCTGGTCCCTGCACAGGACGAGGCGTATGCCCGTGCTGTCGAGGGCCTCCAGCAGGTCCAGGTCGTCGGCAGGCAGTCCGAAGGCTGTCCGCACACCGTCGAGTTCGAGCAGCGCGGCCACCGCCCTCCAACAGCCCTTCACCGCGTTGTCCGCCTGCTGAGCGCCGACCGTATCCAGTGCTTCCGCGGCACCTGGTGCGTTCTGCCCGGTCACCGCGCACGACCGCTCGGCGCGAAGTGACCGTGATCGGCGACAGCCTTGGATATCAGCAGCGGCTCAGCAGTCCTGACGCCTCTGACGGCCGCGTAGTTGGCCCGGATACCCATTCCGCCGAAAGGCTCGTTACCGTCCTCGATATCGAGCAGCGTTTCATTGACGCTCACCATGTGACGGCGCCCCAGCAGTTCTACGAGCTCGTCGTCACCGCCGTATACGGTGGCGGCCATCGCGCGCTCCTCGAAGAAATGGTGCGTGACCATCGACTTGAGCCAGGTCTGGCTGGTGTAAGGCACCACGTTGAAGATCGGCGCGAAGAGTTCGTCCGGCAGGAACTCGGTGTCGACGGGCTGGACCACGATGGTCGGGCTCAGATGTCCCTCCACGAAGTCGGCGTGGCCGCCGGCCGCGATGAGTGCCCGGTTGCGGGCGAGGTATCTGATGGCCGACTCGAAGGCGTCCAGGTAGTGCATGGAGCCGTAGTCGGCCGTCTTGTCGTCGTTGCCGCCGTGTTTGAGGGAGCTGACCCGGCGGCACAGCAGGTTGACGAACTGGGAGCTGACGGAGCCGTGGACGAAGATCACGTCGGGGCCGAAACAGTCCTGCCCCGAGTTGATCATGCGGGCGCGCAGCGCTCCGTCCACGGCCTTTCCGATGTCCGCGTCCGGTCCGACGATGAACGGGTTGACGCCCTGGCCGAAGTAGAGGAAGAGCTGGTCCTTGCGCAGCCGGCCGCGGATCTTCTCGGCGTTTTCGTACGTTCCGGTGAAGACCAGCACCTCGGATCGCGCGCCCGGGCCGCTCAGGAAGTCCCGCTGGCTGCTCGGCTCCTGCGCGATGGGCAGGTCGTGCGCGGCGCCGAGGAGTTTGTGCAGCTGCCCGGTCTGATCGCTGATCCGCCCGGAGGGCCGGAACGTCACGCGCTCGGTGTACAGGCTCGGAATCAGCAGGTACAGGATGTAGCTGTAGAGCGGGATGTTCGACGGCATGAGCACGGATATCTCGCCGATCCGTGGCGGCCGGTGCCGCTCCACCTCCGCGCGGGCACCTTCCAGGGCTGCGATGGAGGCATCGATCTCACCGTGGGCGGTGCGGTAGTTGCAGGTTTCGAAAAGGGCTTCCATAACCTCCTGGCGACGCGTGCGCAATAGGTCCGCCACGTTCCCCAGGGCCTCTATGCGTTCTGCGAAGGGAATTCGGTAGCCGTCCGGAACTGCGACTCCCGGATCTGCTTTGGCAAGGTCCTGAATCATCGCGCTACCTTATTCTCTGTTTCCCGATGAACAGCGGATTCTGCCTGCCGCTTCAATGCCTGGCCGTCGACCTTGCCCGTGCCATTGAGCGGAAACTCGGAAAGCACGACGACCCGGTTCGGCCATTCGTGCTCCACGACGCACTTCTGGATCTCCTGCCGCCAGAACGCGCTGGAGCGCTGCTCGTCGTCCGAGACGAAGAAGACGAGATGGGCGCGGTTGTCGTGGTCGCTCTCGACCGGAATCACCCGCACCGGGGCTCCGCAGGCCGCCGCGCGGTCCGCGATCGCGTCCGGGTAGAGGGTGTGTCCGAGGCGGTGCACGGCCGCCCGCCTGCCCAAGACCGTGAGGTTTCCCGCGACGTCGATGCGCCCGATGTCGTTGGTCCGGTATTCCGCGTCGGTGACGGGACGCACGGCCCCGCCTGGTTCGAGCAGCCCCGTCATGTAGTCGGGGGTCCGGACGATGATCTCGCCGACCTCTCCCGGCGGCAGGGTCCGGCCCGCCTCGTCGACGACCCGGACGGTGATGCCGTCAAGCGGTAGCCCGCAGCCCGCCGGGTCGGGCGGCACCGCGAGCGCGATGTTCCCGGCTTCGCTGCTTCCGTACCCGTCAAGCAGTGGCCTGCCGACGACGCGCCGGAAGCGCTCGCCCAGTTCGCGGCGCAGGGGCTCCCCGCCGACGCACCACATCCGGACCGAAGCGAGCAGGCTGACGGGCCTGCGGCTCCTCTCCATGACGTTGAGCAGCGAGTGATAGGTCGCAGGTACGGCGTCGACGACGGTGACCCCGTGGTCGTGGATGCCGTCCAACGCGACGTCGATGCGGTGGCTGCTCGACTCCAATACGAGCGTGGCACCGGTCAGCTGCCAGAGCAGCAGCATCGACAGCCCGTACTGATGGGTGAACGGCAGCAGCGGCAGCAGCACGTCGTCGTGGCGGTAGGCCATCCTGGCCGCGGTCCGCGCTATGTTGCTCGACAACGAACTGCCGGAACGCACGATCCCCTTGGGTGCCCCTGTACTGCCGGAGCTCCACACGATCAGCGCGTCGTCACGCGCGAACCACCGCGCGTGCGACGCCGGTTCGGCCCTTTCGCCCGAACTCCCCGAACCCGCGGCGGCGACGATCTCGGACAGGAGCAGCCGCACTGTGCCCGGCGCGGCGTCATCGGGCCCCGGCTCGTCCGCCAGTATCCAGCAGGCGCCTGATTCGGCGGCCCTGAGCCCCTGCTCGGCCGCGGAGAGCCTGCTGTCGACGAGCGCGATGGACACCCCGCATTCCATCAGTGCGAACAGGACGACGATGAAGTCCTCGCTGTTGGCGCCGGTCAGCAGGACCCGGTCGTCGGAGGTGATTCCGCGCCTGCGCAGCTCCTGCGCGGCGGCCTGGCAAGAGCGGTCGAACGCGGCGCGCGGCACTCGGCGGCCGTCGGCGTGCACGATCATGATGAGTCCCCCGTAAAGATGGCGCAGTTCCTCATGGGCCGCGGCGGCAGGGCGAAGGAGCTGCGCGCCGCGAGCACTGCGACAGTGGCGCAGCATACAGATACGCTTGGGAATCCGTCCGGGCAGTCCAACCGTGCGATCGGGTCAGACCGTCGCGGCCGGGCCGTTCGTGCTCTCAAGGAAGGCCACGATCCGGGTGACCGTCTCCTGCGCGCCGATGATGCGGTTGTGCCCGAGGCCTTGGGTGACGACCAGTTCGGCTCGGTCCCCGTATGCCTCAGCGGTCTCCCGCGCCTGGGACACGTGCGTAGTCTCGTCGCCCTCGTCGTGGACGAGGAGGATCCGCTGCACGCCGATCTGCTCCGGCGCGTACGGCGAGGCGAAGCGCACCCAGATGTTTGATTCCCCGGCGAACAGGTCGTTTTCCAGACGGCGGCGCAGCTCGGCCTCCATCTCCGGGCTCAGCCCGAGCATGTTGCGCATTTCGCTGATCAGGTGGTCGAAGCGGCTTACGCCGGAGATGCCTACGAGCGCGTCGGCCTTGACTCCCTCCCGCACCGCGAAGAAGGAGCAGAGCGAGCCGAAGGAATGGCCGACGAGCGCGCTGAACGCCCCGTATTGTGCCTGGAGCTTGCGGATGATGTCGCGGCACTCCACGATGGAGCTGAGCTCGCCGCCCGACTCGCCGTGCCCGGGCAGGTCGAATGCGAGGACGCTGTGACCCTGTTCGTGGAGCGCGGTGGCGAGGCCGGCGAGCCTCGCGGCACACGATGCCCACCCGTGCACGAGCACGACCGGGCGGTGGCCGTCGCCCCAACGGTACGTGACGACTTCCGTCCCACCGAGCTCGAACCGCCCGCGCTCGGCACGCTCGATGAGAGCGCGGTCGCCCGCACTGACTTTGGCCCGACTGGCCGGCCGCGTGAAGAGGCCGTACACCTTCGCCGCCTGGGTGTCGAAGCTGCTGGCCACTGCTTCAGGGGTCGGATTCATGCCGGGACTCCTTGGCTCGCGAACGAAGGACGGTGTGGGACTGGGCCGTGGAAGGCTGGAAAGCACGTCCACGATGGACAGAGCCGGCCCAGTCGCACTCACGCTCTAGCGCAAAAATCGCGGGCGACTTGATTGCCGTTCCCTCTCTCGTGACGACACTATACGACTACTGACTTGCTCCGGCGGAGTCTCTCATCGAACGTTCAACTGGGAAGCAAGGAGCTCGCGCGTGCGACGCACCTCCTGGGGCGGGTGACGGGCGATCACGCCGGTAGCGCACCAGTTCGGCTCATCGGTGTGAGCGCGACCGCCACAGCCGCCGAGCACCTGGGATCGCCGCTCGGCCGTGTCCCTGGCAGCAGCAGCTCCGGAGCGGATGGGATCATGCAGCCGCATCTGTACCCTTATATCCTCAGCGATCAAGCAGCTGTCAGCGCGCTGATGCCGGGCATGCATGGTCACACCAGGCAGAAGCATGCGAACCGGGTGAACCGGGTGCTCTCGGTCGTCTGCGTCCTGCTTGGCACGTGAGGGTTTCAGTGTCCGCGGAAGGCCTCTTCGAGCCACCATGACGGTGAACCGGTCGTGATCTTCGCGTCGACAAGCATGGGGTGGTCGCGGGGCCCGTCCAGCCATGTGGTGACGGCGGTCAGCTCCTCGGGGGCGCGTACGGTGACGGCGTCGCAGCCGAAGCCGCGGCCGATCGCGGCGAGATCGGTGTCCGGGAATCTGACGGTGCCCAGCGGGTGGCCGTGCGGGCCGAAATGATGGACTTCCGCGCCGTAGGCCGCGTCGTTGTAGACGACGATCAGGAGGCCCAGGCCGAGGCGCACCGCGGTCTCCAACTCGGCGATGCCCATCAGCGCGCCACCGTCCCCGAGAGCTGCGACGGTCAGCCGGTCCGGCCGGGCGACGGTGGCGCCGATGGCCGTGGCCAGGCCGAGGCCCACCGACTGGAACGCTTGGGTGAAGACCATGCCTTCCACGTCGGGCACGTCCAGGTACATCGCGGGGTAGCCCATGAAGTTGCCCGAGTCGATCGCGATCGTACGCTCGCGCGGAATCAACTCGTTAAGGGCGATCGACAGGGTTCTGGGATCGATGCGCGACGGCTCGCGGTCCTCCCGGTACGGGACGTCGCGCCAACGGCCCTCGTGTTTCAGGCGCACGGCGAGTTCGGGTGAGCGATAGCCGCCGTCGCTGCGGTCCCCCAGGCGAGCGAGGGCGGCGCGTGCCGTGAGGGAAACGTCGCCGTGCACACCGAGGTTGATCGGCTGGTGGGCCCCGAGCGAGACAGGATCCGAGTCGACCTGCACCACAACGGCGCCCTCGCCGACGAGCGATCCGTGTCTCAAGGTCCACATGTTCAGCGCGCAGCCCCAGCCGACGATCAGGTCCGCGCCGCGGATCAGCCCGGCCGCGAGCGGGGTCGCGAACCCGCCGCTGACGTCGAGATCGCAGGGATCGTCGATGAACAGCCCGCGAGCGGCCGCCGAGGTGGCGAGCAGTGCGCCGCAGCGTTGCGCGAGGCTGCGCAGCGGTTCGCGGGCCCCGCGGAGCCGTGCGCCGCGCCCGGCGATGAAGACCGGACGCCGGGCGGCTTCGAGCGCTGCGACCAGGTCCGAGACGGCTAGTTCGGACGGTTCGCATGGTGCTGGTTCATGGTGCGGGAACCGCGTCTCGGCCTCGGCGGGGCCCGTGTACTGCGCCGCCTGAACGTCGAGCGGCAGACTGAGCAGCACCGTCCGGCGCTCGCGGATCGCCGTCGTGCAGGCGCCGAGGGCGTCCGCGACCGCCGTGCCGGGGGCCTGGATGCGCATGGGGACGATCCCGACCGCGCCGGCGAGCGCGGCCGAGTCGATCCAGAAGTTCGACAGGAGCGAGGTCGCCTCGGCCGCGAGCACCAGCAGCGGTGTCCGGCTCTTCGCCGCCTCCGCGAGGCCGGTCATGGCGTTGGTCAGGCCAGGACCCTGATGCACTGACAGCACGCCGAGCCCGCCGCCCGCCCGGGCATGGGCGTCGGCCATCGTCGCGGCTCCGCCCTCGTGGCGGGCGGGCACGAACCGCGCCCCCGCGCCGATCAGGGCGTTGGTGACGTGGAAGTTCCCGCTGCCGACCAGCCCGAACACGGTTTCGGCCCCGGCGCGGAACAGCGCCCGGCCCACCGCCTCGGCGACGATCAATGTTCGACCAGCGCCAGAACCCGGGCCGGGCTGCCCGATCCGCCCACGATAGGCAGCGGCGCGGCGATCAGCACCGCCCCGCGCACCGGCAGCCGGTCGAGGTTGCGCAGCTGGGTGAGCCCGTATTTGCCCGCGCCGAGGAAGAAAGAGTGGCAGGGGAACGGCGGGTCGAAGCCGTGCGCCGCCCCC
This sequence comes from Actinocrinis sp., assembly GCF_035946395.1. NCBI lineage: Bacteria > Bacillati > Actinomycetota > Actinomycetes > Catenulisporales > Actinospicaceae > Actinocrinis > Actinocrinis sp. The sequence continues at coordinate 916 of NZ_DASYZI010000418.1, read as the reverse complement.
GCGTCCGTGCCCACCGTCTCCACCCCGAGCCCGAGCAGCGGGGTCTGCTCGGCCAGCCACTTCGCGCACTCGGGGGAGATGCCCGGGGTGTGCGGCCCGGTCTCGTCCGCGTTGAGGAAGTCCGCTTGGTCGCCCGCCCGCGCGTCCCATCCGGTGCGGTACAGCAGCCAGCCGCCGTCCGGCAGCGGGCCGTTGGCCTTCGTCCACTGCTGCACGTCCTCGACCTCCAGCAGGAAGTCGGGGTTTGCGGCCACCTGCTCCGTCGCGTCGAGCACCACCGCGGGTGCCACCAGCCGGCTCGGCAGGACCTGCGACACGTCCTGCCCGTCGCGCCCGGTGATCCAGTGGACCGGCGCGTCGAAGTGGGTGCCGGTGTGCTCTCCGGTGCTGATGTCGTTCCAGTACCACGCCGGTCCGCGCTCGTCGTAGCGGCTGATCTCGCGCAGCGAGAACGGCACGGTGTTCCCGAACGGCTCCGGCAGCCGCAGGATCGGCGTGGTCTCGGAGAGCGGCGCGGTCAGATCGACGACCTCGACCGTGCCGTCCGCGACGGCGGCGGCGAACTGAGCGAGCAGAGACAAGGCGTCCTCCCACGGCCCGGCGGCGCACCCTCGCAAGTGCTGACGTGACGTTAGCGCGTCGCCGAGTCGCCCGGAAGCCGTGCCTGCGAGGGTGCCTGCGAGGGGCGGGGCGTTGGATTGGGGATGCCTGCGGCAGGGACTGCTGGAACATGCCCAAGGGGGTTTTGTTCCGCGTCACCTGTGTAGGTGAGTACGCCTGCGAATGGCCGCGCGGCAAAGAGCGCCAGAGGTGGTGTGTACAGGAGGCCTGGTGCTTCTCCTTCATCCTTCATCAAGATTCGCGTGTACTCGCCGCGGGTGAAGAGATGGAATCGTGCGCGGCAGATATGTCGACG
>NZ_DASYZI010000417.1:0-7265 GCF_035946395.1 Actinocrinis sp. | reverse complement strand
TGGTAGGCAGGTCGCCTGGCGATGAATGCGGAGACTGAGAAGGAGGCCGTCATGGCGACGGTACGCGCGGTGTGGAACGGTCAGGTGATCGCCGAGAGCGACCAGACCGTCGTGGTCGAGGGCAATCAGTACTTCCCGCCGGAGGCGGTGCGCCGGGAGTTCCTCGCGGCGAGCAAGACCACCTCGATGTGCTCCTGGAAGGGTCTGGCCAGCTACTACTCTCTGAGCGTGGGCGGCGAGACCAACCGCGACGCGGCCTGGTACTACCCCAAGCCCACCGACGAGGCGGCGCAGATCCGCGACTACGTGGCCTTCTGGCACGGCGTCAAGATCGAGACCGTGCGCTAGGGGTGTTCGAGAGGTGGGGCCGGATCAGCGAAACGGTCATCCGCGCCCGGCCGGCAAGGCGCCGAGGTGTCCGCACTGGGTTTGTCTGCGGGCACCTCGGCAACGCAGCCTGGCGGGATGCGGGGGCCGTTTCGCCCGGCGTGGATCTTCAGCGGCCTCCCAGGCCTGGCTCAGCACCACAAGCGCTCGTACCGAAGGTCCATGAAGGTCATCGTCTTGTCGGACACGCACGCGCCCCGGCGTTGGCGCGGCTGTCCGCCGGCCGTCGCCGAGCACTTGGCGGGCGCCGACCTCATCCTGCACGCGGGCGACGTCTGCACCGCGGGCGTACTCGACGAGTTGTCCGAGTATGCCCCGGTGCGCGCGGTCCTCGGCAACAATGACGGCGCGGACGTCGCTGTGTGGGGTGCGCCGGAGGAACTACGGTTCGAGCTGGATGGCGTCCCGATAGCGATGGTGCACGACGCCGGACCGGCCGCCGGGCCGGCCGCCGGACGTGCCGCGCGCATGCGTCACCGGTTCCCCGAGGCGCGGCTGATCGTCTTCGGGCACTCGCACATTCCACTCGATGAGAGCAGCGACCCGGACCGGCCAGGCGCGCTGCGGATCTTCAATCCCGGCTCGCCGACCGACCGCCGCAGGCAGCCGCACGGCACGCTCGGCATCCTCCACGTCGAGCGGGGCCGTGTCCTGTCCGCGCAAATCGTCCCGGTGACCTGATCGCGAGCCCGGGGCGCGGGATGATGGGTCAATGCAGAGAAACGAGATTGATGCTCGGCGAGCGGCGACGGACGGCATGGGCCAGGCCGCCTGGGACGAGCGGTATCGGACGGCCGAATTCATCTGGAGCCTGGCGCCGAACCGCTTCGTCGCCGAGCAGCTCGCCGGCCTGGCTCCTGGCCGCGCCCTGGATCTCGCCTGCGGCGAGGGACGCAACGCGCTGTGGCTCGCGAGCCGGGGCTGGCAGGTCACCGCGGTGGACTTCTCCGGCGTCGCGCTGGACAAGGGACGCGAGCGGGCCGCGAAGTCCGGGCTCGAACTCGATTGGGTCGCCGCCGATCTGACCGCATACGTGCCCGAAGCCGGCGGTTTCGATCTCGTGGTGATCGCCTACCTGCACCTGTTCCAGCACGACCTCGACACGGTGCTGCGGCGGGCCGCCGGCGCGCTCGCTGCGGGCGGAATGCTGTTCATCGTCGGCCACGACGCCACGAATCCCGCGGAGGGCGTGGGCGGGCCGCAAGACCTGCGCGTCCTCTACACGCCCGAGGCGGTGACCGCGCCGCTCGCGGCGCTGCGCATCGAGCGCGCGGAACGCGTGGCGCGTCATGTGGACGGAGCAGCGCGGCCCGCCATCGACACGCTGGTCGTCGCGACGCGCGCCTGATCGACCGTCACGCCGACGGCACTGTGCCCGAAGGCACGGCAATCCGACGGTTCGTTGCCTCAGTAACCTGCGATCGGCGCTTCGTAATCCAGGCCCGCGAGCGGATCACGCTTGCCCGGCAGTAGCCGCTCGCGCGCACCGCGCCTGCCGCGCGTGGCCACGGGCTCGGTCAGCTCCGGGCCTGGCACGACGAGCACCGGGCACCGCGCCTTGCGCACGCACGCCCGGCTGATCGAACCGGAGCCGAACGCGCGCCACCGGCCACCGTCCGTCCCGACGACCAGTACGTCCGTGGAGTTGCGCGCGCGATTGGTGAGCGTCTCGGCGACCGGACCGACCAGAACCTCGCGGTGGACGACCACGTCGTCCGGGAATCCGCCGAGCGCCTCGGCAAAAGCGGCGTCGATCTGCGTGGTCTCCAGCAGCGTCAGCCGCGCCGCCACGCGCACCGCGTGCAGCGGCGCGCCGCGCCGCCTGGCCTCGTCGACCGCGTAGCGCACCGCGGCCAAGCCGGGGATCGCACGATCTATGCCCACGAAGACACGCGGGCCCGCACAGGTAGCCATCGCCGCCCCCAATATCCCTCCGCGCGGGCGGCGTGCCGACACGCCTCGATACGCCCGGCCGCGGTAACCAAGCCTTCGACCTGCCCGTGCTCCCCCTCGAAGGAGCCTTAGTCAAATGATGCGTCAGCTTCCCGTACAGCTGAATAGGCATTTCGAGTCACGCCGAACCCTCGATCAGGCTAACCAGCGCTTCCTTCAGTTGCTGCCCGTCCAGCCCGGTCAGCGGCTTGAGGAAGTCGCGTTCCACTCGTTCGCTCACGCTCACCGCCTCCCGCAGCGTCCTGCGGCCGGTCGCGGTCAGCGCGACCACGTTGCGGCGCCGGTCGAGCGCATGCGGGCGCCGCTCGACCAAGCCCTTGGCCTCCAGCGCGTCGATGAAGGCGACCATGCTCGTGCGGTCGATGCCGAGGCGGCGCGCCGCGTCCTGCTGCGAAGCCGGCTCGTCGTCGGCGAGTTCGGTGAGCACACCCAGTTCACGTCCGGAGATGCCATACGGCTCAAGCGCCGTGTTGGTCATCTCGGACAGCCGCAGTTGGGCGTGCTTGAGCAGTCGGACGAGGCTGGACACCCCTCGATGTTAGCGCTAGCCTGATCGTCAGTGTTACTGATATTCACTACAGCCGATGAAACGTGAGGCTGAGCATGATACTGATCACCGGCGGACTGGGCTTCATCGGGACGCACACCGCCCGCGCGCTGCTCGACCTTGGGCAGTCGTGCGCCCTGGTCCAGCGGCGCGCCCCCGACCAGCCGCTGCCCGAGCCGATCGCGGGCGAGGCGGGCACGCGGATATTCGTCGAGCAGGCCGACGTGACAGACCTGCCGGCGCTGCTCAAGATCGGCGAGCGGCACGAGATCACCGGCGTCCTGCACCTGGCCGTCAGCGTGCCGTGGCCACCGAGCCCGCATCCTGTCGCGGACTCGCGGGCAGCCGTCGAGAGCCTGCTCGGCGTGTTGCAGGCGGCGAGCGACTGGGGCGTACCGCGCGTCTGCGTCGCGAGCACGATCGGGGTCTACGGCGGCGTGGACGCAGCGGGGCCGCTGCGCGAAGACCTGCCGCTGCCGATGACGTCAGGCCACGTCATCCCGGCGTTCAAGAAGATCGGCGAGCTGCTGAACGACTACATCGCCGCGCAGAGCGGGATGGAGGTGGTCAACCTGCGCATCGCCGGGATCTGGGGCCCGCTCGGCCGCACGGCGTCGCCGTTCTTCGCCGCGCCGCAAATGGTGCACGCAGCCGTCCGCGGCACCGTGCCGGACTTCTCCCAACTGCGCTCCCCCGTCTACGCGCAGGACGGCCTCGACCTCTGCTACGTGAAGGACTGCGGCCGCGCCATCGCACTGCTGCAACAGGCCCCGCGTCTCAACCACCGCACCTACAACGTCGCCGCCGGGCGCCCGACCTCCAACGGTGAAGTCGCCGAGGCGATACGCAAAGTCGTGCCCGACGCACGCATCGAGTTGCCGGAAGGTCGCGACCCGAACGGGCCTGGGCGCGACCTCTACCTCGACATCACCCGCCTGCGCGAGGACACCGGTTTCGAACCCTCATACAACACCGAGCAGGCGGCCGCCGACTACGTGGCATGGCTGAAGGCGGGCAACGAGCGCTGACGCTTCCGTCGGCCGTGATCAGTCGGCTGCTCAGCTGCTGCGCGCCGGCCTGTCGCGGATCAGGCACGCGGCGGCGGCGATCAGCGACATCACGATCGCCAGCGCGAAGACCACGATCAGGCCGTCGTGGAACGGCCCGGAGATCAGGTGCGGGAAGAACTCGCGGCCGGTGAGCGTGTGCGCGTTGGCCGCCGGCAGGTTGCCGAGGACCTGCGGCCCGAGCAGTTGCTGGATCGGGTTGTAGCCGAGGAACGCGGCGAACAGCGTGCCGACCGGGGGCAGGTTGGCGACGGCGTGCGCGTTGGCCAGCGGTACGCCCTGCGCGGTCAGTCCGCTGGTCAGCGTGTTCGGCAGCGACCCGGCGAGCCCGGCGACCATGAGCGAGAAGAAGATGCCGATGGACAGCACCATGCCCGCGTTCTGGAAGGTGGCGCGCATGCCCGAGGCGGCGCCGCGCGCCTCGGCCGGCACGTTCGACATGATGATCGACGTGTTCGGGGCGGCGAACAACCCGCCGCCGAGCCCGTTGAGCAGGACCAGCGCGGCGAACCAGGCGTAGTTGAAGTCGGTCGGGATCAGCAGCAGCCCGGCGAACGAGGCGGCCATCACGGTCAGGCCGCCGGCCGCGAACAGCCGCGCGCCGAACTTGTCGGACAGGTGACCGGCGATCGGGCCCGCGGCGAGGAACCCGACGGTCAGCGGCAGCAGGTAGATGCCGGCCCACAGCGGGGTCTGCGCGTAGTCGTAGCCGTGCAGCGGCAGCCAGATCCCCTGGAGCCAGATGATCAGCATGAACTGCATGCCGCCGCGGCCTATCGAGCCGAGCAGCGCCGCCGCGTTGCCGCCGGTGAAGGCGAGGTTGCGGAACAGGCGCAGCGGGAACATCGGCTCGGCGACGCGCATCTCGACGGCGCAGAAGGCGGCCAGCAGCACCACCCCGCCGACCAGGCCGGCGATCACCCACGGGTTCGTCCAGCCCATCGTGTGACCGCCGTACGGCTGAATGCCGTAGGTGATCCCGGCCAGCAGCGCGGTCAGCCCGATGCCGAAGGTGACGTTGCCCCACCAGTCGAAGCGCGCGGGCTTGCGGATCCCGGTCTCGTGCAGCGAGCGGTACGCCCAGACCGTGCCGAGCAGGCCGATCGGCACGTTCACCCAGAAGATGGTGCGCCAGTCCCACTCGGCCAGCACTCCGCCGAGCACCAGGCCGAGGAACGAGCCGGCGATCGCGGCGACCATGTTCACCCCGAGCGCCATGCCGCGCTGCTCGGCCGGGAACGCGTCGGTGATGATCGCTGCGGAGTTCGCCATGAGCATCGAGCCGCCGATGGCCTGCACGATGCGCCAGAGGATCAGCCAGAGCGCCCCGCCGGCTCCGTGCAGCGGATCGAGCGAGAGGACGACCGAGGTGACCGCGAAGATCAGGAACCCGGCGTTGTAGATGCGCACCCGGCCGAACATGTCCCCGAGCCGGCCGAGCGCGACCACCAGCACCGCGGAGACCAGCATGTAGCCCATCAGCATCCACAGCAGGTAGCTGACGTTGCCCGGCTGGAGCGGATCGAGCCGGATGCCGTTGAAGATGGCGGGCAGCGAGATCAGCACGATCGAGCTGTTGATCGTCGCGATCAACATGCCCAGCGTGGTGTTGGACAGCGCCACCCACTTGTAGCGCGGATGGTCCGCCCCGACCCAGCGGGCCCGCTGCCCGCCGTCCCGGCTCGTCGCCGCCTTCTGCGTCCTGTCCTCGGCACCCGTCGTGGTCATCCGCGCCCGCCCTCCCACCCCGGTGGAAATTTACTTAGCAAAGGTAACCTAAATATCTTCCGAGCGGTAAGTGAGGGGTAATCAGCTTGCGCCGTGACTGGTCAGGGCCTCGTCACAGTAGCGTCCTGCCGGGAACGCGCTGCGGTCCGGCGTTCCGGTCAGTCCTCCAGGACGGTGATCGCACCCGCCGGACAGTTGTGCGCCGCCTTGCGCACCCTGGTCTCGAACTCGGGCGGGAGCGTGGTCAGCAGCGTGACGACCAGGCCCTCATCGTCCTGGTCGAAGACCTCCGGGACGTCGAACGCGCAACGACTGGAAGAGGCGCAAATCTCTCGGTCGACGCTGACTCGCATGCAGGGCTCCTAGCCTCTCCATCACCCAGTGTTCATCATCACGTGTCGCAGTGTTCGCATTCGACGGCGCTCGTGCCCGACGGCGCCGCGCGAAGGCGGTCCCAGCTTAGACCGGGACGCCGTCGCAGGCTCCTGTCCGATTGCTCTCTCGCGAGACGCCGGGGGTGGCGTGCGACACGTCGGGCCGGGGGTGTTCGAGACGTGCGGCCGGAACGCGGCCGGGTGGCCGGATCACGGCCTTGTCACTGTGGCGGCCGTGCTGTATCAGCGGCGGCACACTGCGCCTCTTGTATGGATGCCGGGGGCCGACGTGTGGCCGCCGGGCTCCCCCATCGACCTCGGAGGGCGGCCGATGACCGATCATCACAACCCGCTTCACGGACCACCGGGCGACCGCCCGGTCTGGCGGCCCGTGGAGCTGACCGACCCGTCGAGCGCGCTCGACGGCGTGCCCCGGATCGTCGGGCGGCTGCGAAGCACGGCGCACGGGCACGCGATTCTCGGCCGCCTCGCGGTAGGCGATCAGAGCGCGCTGGTCGAGGCCGGGGCCGTCGTGCGGCGATCGTACGACACGCGTCGGCACGAGTGGGGTCTGGCCCGCGACCGCCGGCACGGCGACTGCTACCTGGTGGCCGGCGGCCCGAACCTGATCGACTGGGAGAACACCGCGCTGTCCGGGCTCGAACCCCTCGCGCACACCCATTGCGAGCACGCGATCAACCGGGCCGAGGTGACCAGGGACCTGGCGCCGACGCTCAGCGGCGCGCTGTCCGAGTGGCTGACGCAGATGTCCGGGGTACCGGTCGGGTTCATGCCCGGGGACCTGTGGTACCTCTTCCCGTCGAACCGGGATCTGGCCGCCGGCTACCTCGGGACGCACCAGGATGTCGAGGTGATCTACACGCCGTACCGCCTCGCCCAGGACGGCTGGCTCTCCGCGGCGACCGGGCCGGCGATCAGCGTCCAGTTCGGGCCGGTGCTGGCCAGGCTGCGAGACGACGCGGCAGCCATCGTGCGGCGCAGCGCGGTCATCCTCAACGACGAGAAGAGCATGCGGCGAATCGAGTCGGACTGCCTCATGTACTTCTGGGCGCCGATCACGGTGCGGGCGGGCGACACCCCGGTCGTGTCGGGCGTCCTACAGGTCGATCCGCTGCGCGGCATCGACGGCCGCTCGCCGCAGTTCGCCTGGTTCCGCTCCCAGGCCGCGAACGGGCTGCGCAGCCGGGC
>NZ_DASYZI010000416.1:0-8842 GCF_035946395.1 Actinocrinis sp. | reverse complement strand
CGCCCCAGGCTCGCCGATGACGGCGGCCTGGGGCGACCCGCCGATCACGCTGCGCTGCGGCGTGCCGGAACCGGAAATCCTGCGTCCGGGTTCGAAGTCATACAACCCCACCGCAGACGAGGCGTATATCGACGGCGTCGCATGGCTCATCGAGAAGACAGGCGACGGTTACCGATTCACGGCCGCGCAACGCGCTGTGTACGTCGAGGTGGACGTACCCAGTGCATACAGCCCGGAGACGAATCCCCTCGTGGACTTGTCCGCGGCGGTCATCGCAGCGACGCCGCGCGACGATGGCAAGCAGGGCGCGGACATCGCGCCGCAACCCACCGGTGAGCCGTCGGCGAGCGCCGGCCAGACTCGGGCTCGTTAGTCACCGCAATCCGGTCGGGCGGGCCAACGCCTCGGCGATGAGGGTGTCGACCAGCTGCGCGTAGGAGACCCCTGACACGGCCCACATCTGCGGGTACATCGAGGTCGGCGTGAAACCGGGCATGGTGTTGACCTCGTTGACCAGCCAGTACGGCTGCGCCGCCGGGTCGTCCTGGCCATCACCCTGGGCCAGGAAGAAGTCCACCCGGGCCAGGCCCTCGCATTCGAGCGCCTCGAACGCGGCCAGCGCCAGCCGGTTCAGCTCGGCGAGCTGGCCGTCGGTCAGCTCGGCCGGCAGGACGACGTCGGTCGAGCCGTCCAGGTATTTCGCCTGGAAGTCGTAGAACTCATGCCCGCCGCGCACCTTGATCTCGGCCGGTGCGGAGACGCGGGGCCGCCCGCCCGGCCCGGCCAGCACGCCGATCTCGATCTCCCGGCCCCGCACCATGGCCTCCACGACGACCTTCGGGTCGTGCCGCTGCGCCTCCTCGATCGCGGCCGCGAGTTCCTCGGGGCCGTGCACCTTCGAGATGCCCATCGACGAGCCCGCGCGGGCGGGCTTGACGAAGACGGGGAAGCCGAGCCCGGCGACCGCCTCCTGCACCGCCTGCCGGTCCCGCAGCCACTCGCCGCGGCGCACCGTGACGTACCGGCCCACCGGGAGGCCCGCGGAGGCCAGCAGCCGCTTCATGAACTCCTTGTCCATCGACACGGCCGACGAGAGCACCCCGGAGCCGACGTACGCCACGCCGGCCAGGTCCAGCAGGCCCTGGAGCGTGCCGTCCTCCCCGTAGGGGCCGTGCAGCAGCGGGAAGACGACGTCCACCTCGCCGAGCACCTTGGGTACCGAGCCGGGCTCGTGCACGGTCAGTTCCCGCGCGGTGGGGTCGGCGGCCATCGTCACCAGGGCGCCGCTGGTCTCGTCGATCCGCGCGGGCAGCCGGCCGTCGGTGATCGCCAGCGCCGTGGTCTCCTCCCCCGCCATCAGCACCCAGCGGCCGTCGGTGGAGATGCCGATCGGCAGCACCTCGTAGCGCTCGGGGTCGAGGACGCGCAGCACGCTGCCCGCGGTGACGCAGGAGATCGCGTGCTCGGAGGAACGGCCGCCGAAGACGACCGCGATCCGGGTTTTCCGCTGCCGGGAGGCTGAAGTCGTGGACTCGCTCATAGACACGTGACCATATCGTCTCGGCCGATCGTCTCGCCGCCCGCACCTGCTCAGTACAACGACTCGGACTTCGCCGAGCGGGCCATCAGCGCGGCCAGCATCTCGCGCGGAGAGCGGCCCTCGTGCACCACCGCGACCACCGTCTCGACCAGGGGCATGTCCACCCCGTGCCGCCGGGCGAGTTCGAGCACGGACTCGCTGGACTTGACGCCCTCGGTGGTCTGCCGCACCAGCGCCTGCGCCTGCGCGACGGTGTGCCCGGTGCCCAGCAGCCTGCCGAAGCGGTGGTTGCGGGACAGCGGCGAGGCGCAGGTGGCCACGAGGTCGCCGAGCCCGGCCAGCCCGGAGAAGGTGTACGGATCGGCGCCGAGCGCCACGCCGAGCCGGGCGGTCTCGGCCAGTCCGCGGGTGATCAGCGAGGCCTTGGTGTTGTCGCCGAGCCCCATGCCCTCGGCGATCCCGGCGGCCAGCCCGATCACGTTCTTCACCGCGCCGCCGAGTTCGCAGCCGATGACGTCGGCGTTGGTGTACGGGCGGAAGTACGGGCTGTGACAGGCCTTCTGGAGCCGTTCGGCCACGGCCCGGTCGGCGCACGCGACCACGGACGCGGCGGGGTGCCGCTCGGCGATCTCCTGGGCCAGGTTCGGGCCCGACACCACCGCGATCCGCTCCGGGCCCGCCCCGGTCACCTCGGCGATGACCTGGCTCATCCGCATGCAGGTGCCCAGTTCGATCCCTTTCATCAGGGAGACGAGCACGGTGGCCGGGCCGAGCAGCGGACAGAGGCGGGAGAGGTTCTCGCGCAGGCTCTGCGCGGGGATGGTGAGCACCAGGAAGTCCGCGCCGTGCAACGCCTCGGCCGGATCAGTGGTGGCGCGCACCGAGTCGGGCAGCGCGATCCCGGGCAGGTACTCGGCGTTCTCGTGGTCGCGGTTGATCCGCTCGGCCAGTTCGGCACGGCGCCCGCACAGCACGGCCTCGGTGCCCGCGTCGGCCAGCACGAGCGAGAACGCGGTTCCCCAGTTGCCGGTGCCGAAGACGGCGGCTCGGGTCACGCCTGCCCCTCCGGCTCGGACGACACGGCGTCCAGGTCGAAGCGCACGGCCGGGGGCTGCTCGCCGCGGATCTCGGCCAGCATCCCGGTGATGACGTCCATGATGTGCTCGGTGGCCACGCGCAGCGTCTCGCTGTTCATCTCGCGGCCGTACTTCGCCCTCAGGTCGATCGGCTCGCCGGCGGTGACCTTCAGCGTCTTGCGCGGGAAGATCGTCGGCTTCTTCGAGTACGGGGCCAGCACGTCCTGCGCGCCCCACTGCGCGATCGGCAGCACCGGCGCCCCCGTACGCAGGGCGATGCGCGCCGCGCCGGTCTTCCCGGTCATCGGCCACAGATCCGGGTCCTTCGTCATCGTGCCCTCGGGGTACACGATGATCACCTCGCCGCGTTCGACCGCGGCGACGGCGTCCCGGAACGCCAGCGCGGCGTCCCGGGACTCGCGGTAGACCGGGATCTGGCCCGCCGCGCGGAACAGCTTGCCGAGCCTCGGGTTCTTGAACACCCCGGCCTTGGCCAGGAAGCGCGGCGTGCGGCCCGACCTGACCAGGAAGTGGCCGATCGAGATCGGGTCGAAGAACGAGTAGTGGTTGGCCACCACCACGACCCCGCCCTCGCGCGGCACGTTCCTGCGGCCGCGCCAGTCCCGCTTGACCAGGGTCGCCAACAGCGGCCGACAGATCATTTCGATGAGCACGAACGCCGCTCCGGGGCGGGGATTGCGGCGCGAGGCGCGGCGGACCACCGTCGATCCTTCTTCCGTGGTTCTCGGTCGGTGCTCGGCGGTTTACCAGAGGGACCGGCCAGAGCAGGGGCGATCCAGTCTCCCGCGCCGGGCGCCCGGGTGCCAAGCTCGCCCGCCGGACATGGGATGATCTCCCGGTGTGGTCCGTGGTGATTCCGGTCAAGAGATTGCCGGAGGCCAAGTCCCGGCTGGCGCTGTCCGGGGAGCGGCGCGCCGCGCTGGCCCTGGCCTTCGCCAGCGACACGGTCGTTGCGGCCGCGGCCTCACCGTTGGTGGGCGCCGTGTTCGCGGTGACTGCGGACGATGCGGTCTCACGTCGGCTCAGCGCGTTGGGCGCGCGCATTCTGCCCGATGACGCGCCCGGTGGACTCAACGCAGCGGTCGAGTCCGGCCGACTGCGCGCACTGGCCGACGATCCGCACCGCCGGGTCGCAGCCCTGACCGCCGACCTGCCCGGCCTGCGGACCGCCGACCTGACCGACGCGTTGTCCACGGTCCCGGAGGGCCGCGCGTTCGTGGCCGATACCCCGGGCAGCGGCACGACGCTGCTGTTGTCCGACACCGGTGGCACGCTCGCGGCGCATTTCGGCCCGAATTCGCGATACGCGCACGAACACAGCGGCGCGAAGCTGCTGTCCGACGCGGGCCCGTCGCTGCGCCGGGACGTCGACACGGTCGAGGATCTGGAGGACGCGATCCGGCTCGGCGTCGGTGAGCACACCGCGGCCGCGTTGGCCCGCCTACGCTGGAATTCCGCGCATTACGCCGGGCATTACCCTGGTCCCATGCAGGCGACCGTGCGCATTTTCGACCCGGTGACCCGGGCCGGTTCCGTACTGCTCGACGACGGGACGGAGCTGGCCTACGACGCGGCGGCGTTCAACGCCGGCGGCTTGCGGCTCGCCCGCCCCGGCCAGCGCGTCGCGCTGCGCGTCGATTCCACGGGGCGGATCACGGCGCTGACGCTGGCCACCTTCCCGCTGCCCGGCTGAATGCACGTGCCCTGAATATCGCGGGGACTGCCCGCGAAATGACGTGGCGGCTCGGGTATCGCGCGATACCCGGGCCGCCGCGTCTGCGATGCACACGTCAGTGATCCGTACGTCCGTCATCCATGCGTCTCGCCCCCCCGCGAGCCGACGCTCGTGAATGACGGCAGTGCCCGCCTGACGTGCCTGTCCGAAACGCCGCGTCAGCGCTTCTTCGCGCTCGTCTTCTTGGCACCCGCATTCTTGGCCGCGGTCTTCTTCGCCGCCGTCTTGGTGGCGGGCGCGATGGCCGCGGTCTTGCGGGCCACCGGCCGGGGCGCGGCCTTCGTGGCGGTGGACTTCTTCGCGGTGCTCTTGGCCGCCGCCTTGGTCACCGCGGCCTTCTTCGCCGCGGTGCGCGTGCCGACCGCCTTGCTCGCGGTGGTCTTGCGCACCGCGGCCTTCTTCGCGGGGGCGGGGGCCTTCTTGGCCACCGGCCTGGCGGGCGTCGCGGGCCGCTTGGCGGCCGTCGTCTTGCGCGCCGCGGTCTTCTTGGCCGCGGCCCCGCGCGGGGCCGGGCGGGTGCCGTTGACCTCGTCCTTGAAAGCCTGCCCGGCGCGGAACTTCGGCACCGTCGCCGCCGCCACCCTGACCTGCTCGCCGGTGCGCGGGTTACGCGCGATGCGGGCCGGCCGCCTGGCCGACTCGAAGGTGCCGAAACCGGTCAGCGAGACCTTGTCGCCGGACACGACGGCCCCGGTGATCCCGTCCAGTACCGCGTCGACCGCCTCGCCGGCCGCCCGCCGCGAAACCTCAAGCTTCTCGGCCACCGCGTCAATGAGCTGCGCCTTGTTCACGTTGCGTTCCTCTGGGACGAGTGCGGCGCACCATACGCGCCACACGGGTGGGAAACCTGTTCTGCCGCGCCCGGATTCTCGTTCCGGACACTGCCTACTTTTCCGCACCGTAGAGGGATGAATCGGGCGAATCAATCACCAAGCGCAGTCAATCACCCTTGTGTCGCAGTGCTTTCCACCCCGGGCGGCGGCAGCCCGGGCAGCCGCCGGCTATCCGGCCTTACGCACCGAAGACGGCTGATCCGCAGCGAAATCCGAGTTCAGCGCGGGGTTATCGGCGTCCGGTACCGGACAATCCACCGGACTTACCGCGCCGCGTTTCTCGTCCACGGCGCGCAGAAATCGTTCGAGCCGGCGCATCGCGTCATCCTGATCGTGTCGGGAAGCGGCGGTGATGACCAGCAGGCGCCTCACGAAATCAGCGCGGTCCGGCAGCTCCAGATCCATTCCGCGCAGTACCCCGTGCGCCTCCTTGAGGAGTTCCGCCAGGCGCGCGTAGCCGGAAAGCTGGCGCAGTTCCTCGGAATCGAACAGCTCACCGGACTGGGGCGGGGAGGGTGCACGCTGCGCGACGGCATAGTCACCGTCCTGATCTGCATCCGCACGCCGATCCACCCGCACCCGTCCATTGTGCCCCGTGACCCGGCAAGGTCGGAAAACGGCGGGCTAAAAGCCGCAAAACGAACAACGGGGCGGCACGCCCCCCGACGTGCCGCCCCGGCCGATCGTATTGGTTGTGCCGTGCTGCGTCACACCGCTGCGGGCAGCGTGGCCGGCTTGAACGCCGGACGGCTCGTCTCGAACTCGGCGATGGCGTCCACGTGACGCAGCGTCAGGCCGATGTCGTCGAGCCCTTCCATCAGCCGCCAGCGGGTGTAGTCGTCGATCTCGAAGGGCGCGGCCAGGGCAGTGACCCCATCGCCACTGCCGACGCGCACCTCGCGCGCCTCCAAGTCCACGGTGACCTCGACCGCCGGGTCCGCCTCGGTCAGCTCCCAGATCCGCTCGACGGTCTCCTGCGGCAGCACCACGGTCAGCAGCCCGCCCTTGAGCGAGTTGCCGCGGAAGATGTCGGCGAACCGCGCGGAGATCACGGCCTTGAATCCGTAGTCCTGAAGCGCCCACACCGCGTGCTCGCGCGACGAGCCGGTGCCGAAGTCGGGCCCGGCGACCAGCACCGTGGCGCCGGCGCGCTCCGGGCGGTTGAGGACGAAGTCCGGGTCACCGCGCCAGGCTGCGAACAGGCCGTCCTCGAATCCGGTGCGGGTGACCCGCTTCAGGTACACCGCCGGGATGATCTGGTCGGTGTCCACGTTGGAGCGACGCAGCGGAAGCGCGGTGCCGGTGTGCCTGATGAACTTGTCCATGTTCAGACCTCCAGCAGGTCGGACGGGGCGGCCAGATGACCGCTGACGGCGGTGGCGGCGGCGACGAGCGGCGAGACCAGGTGGGTGCGCCCGCCCTTGCCCTGCCGGCCCTCGAAGTTCCGGTTCGAGGTCGAGGCCGAGCGCTCGCCCGGGGTGAGCTGGTCCGGGTTCATGCCAAGGCACATGGAGCAGCCGGCGAACCGCCATTCGGCGCCCGCGTCCGTGAACACCTTGTCCAGCCCCTCGGCCTCGGCTTCGAGCCGTACGCGCGCGGATCCCGGCACGACCAGCATGCGCACGCCGTCGGCGACCTTGCGGCCCCTGATGACCCCCGCGGCGGCGCGCAGGTCCTCGATCCGCCCGTTGGTGCAAGAGCCCACGAACACGGTGTCCACGGCGATCTCACGCAGCGGCGTGCCCGCGGCCAGGCCCATGTACTCCAGCGCGCGCTCGGCGGAGATGCGCTCGTTCGGGTCGGCGAACGACGCCGGGTCCGGCACCCGCTCGCCCAGCGGCAGGCCCTGGCCGGGGTTGGTGCCCCAGGTGACGAACGGAGTCAGCGCGTCCGCGTCGATCTCGATCTCCTTGTCGAAGACCGCGTCCTCGTCCGTCCGCAATGTGGACCAGTAGGCGAGGGCGGCTTCCCAATCCGCACCCTGCGGGGCGTGCGGACGGTCCTTGAGATAGCCGTAGGTGGTGTCGTCGGGTGCGACCATGCCCGCCCGGGCGCCGGCCTCGATCGTCATGTTGCAGATCGTCATCCGGCCTTCCATGGACAGCTCGCGGATCGCCTCGCCGCGGTATTCGACCACGTAGCCCTGGCCGCCGCCGGTGCCGATCTTCGCGATCACGGCCAGGATGAGGTCCTTCGCGGTCACCCCGGGCTTCAGGTGGCCGGCGACGTTGACCGCCATCGTCTTGAAGGGCTTCAGCGGCAGCGTCTGGGTGGCGAGCACGTGCTCGACCTCGCTGGTGCCGATGCCGACGGCCAGCGCGCCGAACGCGCCGTGCGTGGAGGTGTGCGAGTCGCCGCACACGATGGTCATGCCGGGCTGGGACAGCCCGAGCTGTGGCCCGATGACGTGCACGACGCCCTGCTCCGCGTCGCCGAGCGAGTGCAGCCGCATGCCGAACTCGGCGCAGTTGCGCCGCAGCGTCTCGATCTGCGTGCGCGAGACGGGGTCGGCGATCGGCTTGTCGATGTCGAGGGTCGGGGTGTTGTGGTCCTCGGTCGCGATCGTGAGATCGGGGCGGCGCACGGGGCGCCCGGCGAGCCGCAGCCCGTCGAAGGCCTGCGCGCTGGTGACCTCGTGCACGAAGTGCATGTCGATGTAGAGCAGGTCGGGCTCGCCCTCGGCGCGGCGCACCAAGTGCGCGTCCCACACCTTCTCCGCGAGGGTATGGCCCCGTCCGGCCACCGCTGCTGCGGCGTTCGCTGCCATCGGCTTCTCTCCTTCGGATTCACCGGCCCCGCCGTTGGGGTGTTCCGGCGATCGGTGATCGGCTGATCTCTCGTCGAACTCGGTGCCCACGAGCCTTTCACCGTCTCACTGGCCATCGCATTTGTGTCTCGTGATTTGAGATGGCAATATCGTTCCATGGACACAGCTCGCTCCGTGGACACCACTCGTGCGATGGACCGCCCGATGGCGATGGATCCGGCTCGTTCGATGGACGCGGCGAACCGCCCGTTAGAGATGGGTCGGATGCTGGACGCCACCTCCAGCGGAGTCGGCGTGCTGGACAAAGCGGCCGCCGTGCTCTCAGCGCTGGAGGCCGGACCGGCAACGCTCGCCTCACTGGTCTCGGCCACCGGTCTGGCCCGGCCCACCGCGCACCGGCTCGCGGTGGCCCTGGAGCACCACCGGCTGGTCTCACGGGACATGCAGGGACGGTTCATCCTCGGGCCACGGCTGTCCGAGCTCGCGGTCGCGGCCGGCGAGGACCGGCTGCTGGCCGCTGCGGGGCCGGTGCTGACGCAGCTGCGCGACATCACCGGGGAGTCGGCGCAGCTGTACCGGCGGCAGGGCGACATGCGCGTCTGCGTGGCCGCTGCGGAGCGCCTGTCCGGCCTGCGCGACACGGTACCCGTGGGCACCGCGCTGCCGATGGCGGCCGGATCCGGCGCGCAGATCCTGCTGGCGTGGGAGGACCCGGATCGCATGCACCGTGGCCTTCAGGGCGCGCGTTACACGGCGACGACGCTGGCCGGCGTGCGGCGCCGCGGGTGGGCACAGTCGGTGGCGGAGCGGGAGATGGGTGTCGCGTCGGTGTCGGCGCCGGTGCGCGGCCCGAACAACCGGGTGATCGCG
>NZ_DASYZI010000415.1:0-17511 GCF_035946395.1 Actinocrinis sp. | reverse complement strand
GTAGGGCGGGTGGGACTCGAACCCACGACCCAAGGATTATGAGGACTCTGCCTGCCCTACGCTATGCGACCCTGTGTCTACGCAGGTCGTTAGGAACCCGTTTTTGTCGAGTACTTTGATGTTCGTTCTCGCTTGATTGCTGCGTTGAGATCGTGAAAGCGGCCGAGGACTGCTGCGATCTCGGTGAAGCTGTCCAGATCGAGCTGGGCCTCTTCCTTGACTCCGAGCCGTCCGCCCGTCCATCCGCCATGGTCGTCGAGCTCTTCGATGTCGACCTGGATTCGCAGGCGGTAGCGGCTGGTGCGCTCGTTCACGTGCCTGCCTTCCTCTCGACGTCGGCTGATCGCGGCCGTCGGCGCATCGTGCGTCGGCCGACGGTATCGGTGCCCATCACGTAGTCCGGGTCTTCGCGGTGCTCGGCGACTTCGTCGCACAGGGCTTGGTACTCCTCGCGGCCGCGGCGTTCGCGCCGCCCGAACCATTCGCCGATAGCGTACGGGGCGAGGATGACCGCGCCGAACATCGCGACGAACGGGAGTTGGCCGATTCCGCGGCCGAGTTCCTCGCCGGACTTCTCCGCGAATGCTTGCCGGAAGGTGCGTGGCTTCATGTGCCGGCGCCCTTCCCCGGGGGTAGGACGGGTTCGCTGTGGCGGCGGCGGTCGAGCATCTGGACGATGGTCGACCAGGGGATAGAGGGGTCGAGCTCGCCGAGGATGGCGACCACGACGCTTGCGTCGGTGCTCATGATCAGGCCGGGGGTGAGGCTGGAGTGGGCTGTCCAGAGCGCGGTGAACAGCGCGGGCAGGTAGGCGGCCAGGAAGCGGCGGCCGCGGGCGAGCGCGGTGCGCGCGTAGGGCTGCAAGTCCTCTTCGACGCGGTCGAGCTCGTGTACGAAGGGGTTCATGCGCTCACTGGCCGTTCCCAGCTGGCGCGCCAGGTCTCGGGGCCCACCTCGCCGTCTTCCGCAAGGTCCCAGTCGTGGGCGTTCGAGTCCCGTTGGAAGGCCAGGCACACGGTTCTGGACTGTGGGCCGTATTCGCCGTCCGCGGTGATGATCCAGCCGCGTAGTTGCATGCGCCGCTGCCAGTCCAGGACGTCGGCACCGATGACGGGTGGGTCCAGGGGGCTGACGAACACGCGTCCGGGCCAGGGCGGGGCGGGGCGCGCGGGGATGGGCGGGATGTGCCCGCCGCCCATGCCCAGCAGCAGTTCGGCGTGGGCGATGATCACGGGGCGTTGTGCGATGACGGGGGCGCCGGGGCAGTCGGGGTGTCCGCCCCACTGGTCGCCGCCCATGCCGTGCCAGCCCAGGCCGGCGCTGTTGATGGCGTCGGCGTTCTGCAGCGGCACGCCGTACTGGTGGTGGGCGCGCGCCAGCAGCGTCGCGCAGGCCTGGATTTGGCCGGCCGTGAGGTCCTGGCCGCTGTAGCCCTCGTTCTCGATCGAGAGCCAGTGCGCGTTGCCGCCGGCTTGCGCCCATGCCTCGTCCGCGGTGTCGACCAGTTGCTGGGGCCGGCCGACCTTGGGCACGAAGAAGTGCGCCGAGACCTGCGAGGCCGGGTTCTTGCACCAGGCGATCGAGCCCTGTTGGTTGCCCTGCTGGATGTGCAGGACCAGGCCGACGATGTGCTCCATGCCGCCGGGGGTCTCGTTGGTGGTGGGGCCTACCCAGTCGGCTATGTCAAGCCACTTGCTCACACTGTCCTCCTTCGAATCTTAGGAGAACAGTAGCGCTCGCCTTTGATTCACAGGAGACTCGGCGTCGAGAAGTTGCGAGTTAGCGGGGGTCCGGGTGGGAGTACCGGGGCCCGGGAGGGAAGCGACCATGGCGTCACGCGAGGCTGACGCGCTGCGCACCGAGAGCATGCACAAGGTGCTGAGCGTGTTCCTGCCGCCGACCAGTAGCTACCGGTGGGCTGACGGGGTTCCGGTGGTCAGCGGCGTGTTCCTCGAGTCACCGGACACGATCTGCCTCGACTCGTACTGGCGCGGGTGGGGCGCGGACGGTAGGGAGAGGCATATCCGCCGCCGCGTTTCCATTCAGATCATGGTCGAGGAGACCGACGTCGAGCCGTAGCTGTCGGTGCTGTGATCTACGATGGCGCACGTGAGCAGCGACCCTCAGGAGATCGCGCCGGGCCTGTGGGTTAGCGCATACGCAGGGCTGGCCAGGACGGATAGTGCGACGCGCGTGCGTTGGCAGATCGTCAAGCCGACGGGATCCGTGCAGTTGACCTATGAGGAGATGTGCGCGCTCAGGCGCTGGTTTCTGGGTCCTGATGTTCCGGAGGGAGCGTGGGGTCTCGCGGGATGTTCTGCAGCTGCATGAATGCCAGGCACGGGCCGGAGTGGTGCCAGGCGAGGATGCAAAACCGGCTGCGGTTGCAGAGCGCGGAGCGGTCCCACGGGAACTCGTTGATGTGGGCCGCGAGCTCGCGGTAGGCGAGTTGGTCTTGTAGTACGCCGCGCCATTCCGTGCCGTCGGCGCGTCCGGCGAACCTCTCAGTGATCGTCATATGCCCAGAATGCCGCACGCCCGCTCCGCCGGGGGGGATGGCGGGGCGGGCGCTGCCATTGCGGGAATTCGCTGCGGGGTTGACTGTAGCGCAGCGCGGGCTGTCGGCGCCTAGTCGACGGGGTAGGTGATGCCGTCGAAGAAGAGTCGTTGGCCTGCGGCGGTGAAGGCCTGGCCGTTCTGGATGTTGCCGGTGTTCAGGACGTTGACGGTGTCGTTGCCGGCGGCAACGGCGATGTCTGAGCGTGTGATGAACGGGGTGCCTTGGAGGGGCGCGTAGTTGGCGCCGAGGCTGACCAGGGTGGTACTGGCGGGCCAGGGGCCGACGCCGGTGGTCAGCAGTTCGCCGGACAGGCGCACGATGCCGCCGGCGATTCCCTCGCGCCGGTAGCGCAGTGGTTGGGCTGCACCAGTGTTGGTCCAGTTGGCGTTGACGACGGTGGCGGTGTGCCAGGTTTCGCTTTGGCCGATGGTGCCGCCGGGTTGGGGTGCGGTGACAGCGCCGGCCTTGATGTTGAACCCGGTTTTGTCGATCTGCGCGAGCACCGCGGTGATGCTGGTGGCGAGGAACTGGAACTGGGCTAGGGCGCCGTCGACAGCATTGCCCTGGCTCAGTGCGAGGGCGATCGAGCTGTTGTCCGTGTCGATGGGTGGTCGGCTGATCGGGGAGCTGACCACGAGGGCGTCCATGCCGGCCAGCAGGTAACCGAAGAAGGCCCGCACGAACGCGGGATTGGTGCCCGCGGGTACGGCGCCGCCCGAGTTGAAGTTCGCCGGGGCGGCGGTCAAGGCGAGGGTTTGGCCGGTGCTGCTGACGCCGGCCGTGTTGCTGATGGAGAAACCAGCGAACTCGTCCCACACGGCGATCTGGGCATGGTTGGTGGGGTCGAAGAAGGCCACGCCCGAGGGGTAGTGGATGCCGTTGGGGTCGATGCCGCCCGTGGGCGCGATGGACACAGCCAGGGTGGTGGGGGAGGTGTAGAGCAGGATGGCTTGGGTGGCGCCGTTGATGACCAGGTGCCCCCGTGTGGGGTCTCCAAGGGTGATGGTGCCGGTGAGGTTGTAGGCGTTGGCGAGGTTGCCGCCAAGCACGAGGTCTGCGATCAGGGAACGGAAGCTCACAGGGGCACCGGCACTTTCATCACGATGGCGTACTGGAACGAGGCGCCCACGATGTCGCCCTGGTTGGCGCCGGTGGCGATCAGGGTGAACTGCTGACTGCCGAGCAGCGTGAGCATGCTCGGATACTCGGCGACCTGCGGGAAGCCCGCGGGCTCCAGGCCGAAGTCACGCAACCCGAGGTTGATGTTGCCGGCACCGGGTGTGGAGCCGTCAGTGACCTGCAGGGTGAGTTTGTTCACCGAGTTGGACTGCACAACCAGGCGCTCGCCGCGCCAGATCTTGTCCGGATCGACCGCGAATTTCGTGGTGAGCGTCGCGGTCCCGGTCACGTCGGCCTCAGCCTCCATGGTCTCGACCCTGTAGTCGATGACACGCAGCTCGACGCCGCGGGACAGCTGGACGGGGCGGGGCAACACCATGGGAGCATCACGTCCAGCCGGAGCCGAGGAACTTCATCAGGAACGGGCGGTTGCGGCCGCGGCCCTCATAGGCGTCAAACAGGACCCATCCGCCGGCGGCGGTCAGGGCCAGGCCGACGAGCACGGCGGTGTGGTGGTCGTGGATCCGCAGCGGGTTGCGTGTGGACACGGTGAGCCTCCTCCAGGTGCGTGATGCGCCGCTCCAGTTCGCGGTCCCGCCGCCGGCTGCTTTTGCGCCACCTGGCCAGGTCCCGGGCGACTTTGGCAGTGACCGCGGTGTTGTCGTTCATGGCGCCCAGCAGCTTGTGGGCCGCGCCAGCCAAGCGCCACAGTCCACGCACCAGGCCGGCCAGTCCTCCCCCACCGAACGCGATCGCCAGCAGGATGTAAACGTTCTGCAAGGTCACCGGGCGCTCACGCCGAGCTGGAAGGTCAGGGTGGTGAACGTGCCAGTCACGGTCCACGCCAGGCGGTAAGCACCGCCGGAGCGCAGCAGCACGCCGTTGGTTTGCCCGGGACCGACCGCGAGCACCGCGGTGCCCACAGCGGTCAGCGCGGCAGTAGAGGCGATGGTTTGGAAAATGCCGTTGGCGTCCTGCTGCTGCAGGCTGATCACCACGTTGGTTCCGCCGGCGAACCCGGTGACATTCACCCCGACGAAGGCCTCGGTCACGTTCGCGGGCCAAGTGAGGGTCGCGGTGTTGCCGCTGGTGGTGCGCGACGCGGGAGCCTCGGTGTAAAGATCACTGGTGGCGGGTGTGACCGTGGTGACACTGCCGGAAACAGCCGCGGTGCCAGTGATGGCGACCGCTCCGGGCGCGGCCGCGGGCGTCTGCGGGCAGGCGTAAACGGTGATGGTGACGTAGTCGCCCGGGTTGCCGTAAAGCGTCAGAGACCGGCCGGCCAGGTTGTAGGTGCCTGACCCGTAGGGGCCCACGATCGCGGTGCCCTGACCCTCGCTCGGCGCGGCACCGGCGTTGGGCTGGTTGGCCGCGGTCAGTTTCGCACTGGACTGCGAGACAATGGTGACCGCGCTGTAGGGCACCGGGTAGTCCCGGCTGATCACACCGGCCGTGTTGAACTTGAAGCTCGCGGTCTCCAGGACCTTGGTGTGCCGCAGTTCCCGAAACGCGGTAGCCGTGGTGCCCAACTGCAACTGCACCTGGTGCAGGACATCGAGCAGCATTTGCTCATGGCGTGACATGGATGACTCTCCGCTCCTACACCGGCACCGGGACCGGGACGCCTTGGGGTTTGGGCAGATCAAAGGTCTTCCACAGGCCGACCACGAGAATCGCGACCGCGCCAAGCACCAGCGGGATGGACACGGCCAGGGTTTTGACCGTGTCGGTGACCGACGAGCCCCACGACAACGGGTTCCACCACGAGGTACTGCTGGCCTGCGCGGTGCCGGCCGCCGCGGTGGTGGCGTTGGTCGCCGAGCCCGCCGCGGTGGTGCCGGTGACGCGGCGCGCGCCGGCGAAATGCGACCAGTCCACGGGCGCGTACTGGACGCTGGCGCCGGTGTGCGGGGCCTCGATGCTCTGCCCGTTGCCCGCGTAGATCGCCTCATGGCTGTTGGCGCCCTCACCGGGCTCGTTGTAGAAAATCAGGTCCCCGGGCTGCAGCGCGTTGCTGGCGACCGCGACGCCCGCGGTGGCTTGTTCCTGGCTGGTGCGCGGCAGGGTGATCCCGAAATGCTCGTCAACGAACTGGACCAGGCCGCTGCAGTCGAAGCCCGCCGGGGTGGTGCCGCCCCACACGTATGGCACACCCAGGAACCGGGCGGCGTAGGCCACGGTCTGCGCGCCGAGCCCATAACCCTGGTTGTTCGCGTATTGGCTGGTCACGGCTCTACTTCTTCGGGATGTAGATCTGCTCGCCGGGCACAATCAGGTTCGCGCCACGCTTGCGCAGCGTCGCCTCATCGGCGGCGGAGCGCACTCCGGGCTGCAGGTTGTACGCCCACACTTGCTGCCAGGTCTCGCCGAACTTGGCGGCGATCCCGGACAGGGTGTTGCCGGACTGCACCCGCACAATGTCCTGCGTCCGCGACGCGGCAGGCCGCGGCGCCGGCGCGGGCGCGAACACGGGGGTGGGCGCGCCCGCCTTGGCCGGTGGGTTCGGGCCCTGGCTGACCGGCAGCGGCGCACTGGTGGGGGCCGGCTGGTTGGCGATCTGCTGCTGCAGGTTGCTGAGCTGGTCCTGGAAGTAGCCCTCGAAATCGTTCAGGCTGCTGTCGTAGGTGCCGGTCGGGTTGGCCGCGGTGGTCGCACCCTGGCTGTTGGCCGCACTGGAGCGGCGGGCCAGGGCGACCACGACCACCACCAGCGCGCCGCCGCCACCCAGCAGCAGCCACGGGTTGCGCCCACCCACACCATGCAGCACCGTGCGACCCCCACCACCACCAGCCGGGGGCAGGGGCGGGGCCGGGGGTTTAGTAGCCAAGACCAGCTCCCGCGGCGATGGTGGCGACAGCGTTCTGCAGCGGGTTGTCGCCCGGGTCGGTGGGCGCGGTCGCCGGCAGCGCCGCGGGCTTGTAGCGGATCACGCCGCCCGCCACCCGCTTGGGGTTCCAGCCCATGAACATCTGGGGCGGGAACACGTACCCGCCGTACTTGCTGCGGTTGGTCGCGATCCCGGGCATGCCGTAGCGGAACGCGCCGTTGTGCCCCGCGATCGCGCGCCCGTAGATCTGCCCGAGCGACGCGGCCATGTACTGGCTGACCGGGTGCGGCGCGCGCACCGTGACCGTGACCCGCGCGGCGCGGGGCCTAAAGAGGTTGGGCATCGGTTACCCCCGCCCCTGGAAGCCCTTGACCAGGCTCGTGGCGCCGGTCGCGGACGCGTTGACGTCCGAGGTGAAACCGGCCGCGTTGACCACGATCAGGTACAGCGCGATCAGTCCGGCGGAGTAGAACAGGATCTTCTTCCCCATGGCAGTGTCCTTACACGCTGAGGGTGGTCGGTTGGGAGGGCAGCGGCAGGGAGCTCGGCGGCGGGATGTAGCTGGCCGCCGTGGCGTTGCTCGACGAACTCCCCGTGGTACTGGCCGAGCTCGGCGCCGTGGTCGAGTGGTCGGGGATCGCGGCCACGCCCGCATCCATGACCTTCGCCAGCAAGCCCGCCGGCACGGTCGCGATCTTCCCGAACGCGGTGGTCGCTTTCTGGCTGGACAACACCAGTTGCAGGGTGCCCAGGACCAGGGCGCCCCCGATGATCCCGCTGGCACTGCTCACCTCAGCCCCCTGACGGCAGGATGCCGAGGCGCTGCAGCAGCCGGCCCTTGAGGATCTGCGCGAGCAGCCACACGCCGCCGATCGCGAGCACCAGGCCGCCGGCGTTCATCGCGCCTCCGCCGGGTGACCCGGGCTCGGTGCCGTCGACGCGCCACCCGAGCCACCGCCGTAGAGCTGCCCGAGCTGCGTGGCGCCGCGCCCGATCGCGTTGCCCACCGCGCCACCCGCGCCCGAACCGCCGCCGACAGCACTGCCGGTGACCTGGTTGAGGAACTTCGCGCCGAGCCAGGCCTTCACCTCGCTCCAGCCACCGCGCATGTACTGCACGAACAGGATGTCCGCCAGCACACCGAGCACGATCCCGCCCGCGGTGGGCGCCCACCCGGGAGCGTTGAACTGGCGCGACGTCGACCGGCCGCCCGACATCGACACCCCAGCGCCCAGGGTCGCGGCGGCCGGTGCCGGGGACTGCGGCCCGCCCGCGGCCGCGGGCGCGGCCGGGGCGGGTGCGGCGGTGGGGGCGCGGCGGGCCATCAGGCCGCGTCCTCCGCGTAGAACTCGGCGGCGGGCAGCAAAGCCGGCGCGTCGGCCGGCAGGTCCGCCAGCTCATCCGCCACACCCAGCTGCAGCATCCGCACGCGGTCCTGCACCCCGGTGACCTGCGCCGTGCGCGGGTCCACGACCGGCACCTGGTACACGTCGACCACGAGCATGATCTGGTGACGGGTCCTGCCGAAATGGTCGTAGGTGTGCACGGCCAGGCTGCCGGGCTTGAACACCTCCGTGTACGGCACCTCGTCGACTGGCTCCGCGGCCGGGGCCGCGAGCGCGCGGGCAGCCTTCGGCGCGGGCACGTCGACCGGTGTGACCGGGGGCGCTGGCGGGGTGGCCGCATGCATCGCGGTCACCACGATGTGCGCGATCGCCGCGGCGGTCGCCGGGTCGAGCGCCGGCGCGGCCGCGGTGGGGGCCTGGTCGACGGGCGCGGCCGCGGGGGTGGTGTCCTGGACGTCGTCGGACATGGTCAGTCTCCTACTTTCACGGAGGCGTGGCGCTTGCCGGCGCGCACGTCGAGAGAAGCCCCGACAATCCCCAGGACGGTGGCCGCGCCGAGGATCACCACCCAGAACACGGGGCTGTCGGGGTGCCACGGGACCATCGCGTTGTCGCCCACCATCGCGTCGGTGTGCGGCAGCACGTCGCCACCCCCGCCGTTGGCCGCGGCGGTGCGGCCGCCAGCGGGAATCCCGTAAAGCTCGGTGGGGTTGAGCTGGGAGAAGTCCATGACAGGCCCCTTACGCAGCGCTGCCGATGGTCATGATCTCCTGCGTGTACTTCAGGACCGGGTTGCTCAGCGAGACCGCGGCGAGCACTTCGAGCACCAGCCGCAGCTCGGTCGCGGTGCCCTCGTCGATGCTGTCCCTGAACGCGTTCTCGTTGACCCAGTCGATCCCGAAGAACCCCTGCAGGCTGGAGAGGTCCTGGTCGATCAGCTTCTCCAGCCAGAACGCGTTGGCGCGCCCGTCCGGCCACACCTCGGGAGTGTCGTTGGTGCCGTAACGCCACCCGATCTGGCCGAAGTTGGTGTTGTTCACCGGCACCGGCGCACCAGGGGCCGCACCATTCCACAACTGCCCGTAAATGCGCAGCAGCTGCTTGCCCACACCCTGACCGGACAGGCGCACCTCGTTGACCGTGTTGCCCACCGCGGTGTACCGGGTCTCGATCAGCGAGTGGAACACACTGAGGTCCGGAACCACGACCTGGCCGTTGCCGACCTCCGGAATCGTGTACAGCTCCGGGATCGCGATGATCGTCGAGGACAGGGTGACGGTCG
The DNA here is from genome assembly GCF_035946395.1 of Actinocrinis sp. Taxonomy (NCBI): domain Bacteria; kingdom Bacillati; phylum Actinomycetota; class Actinomycetes; order Catenulisporales; family Actinospicaceae; genus Actinocrinis; species Actinocrinis sp. Next base: position 8,377 of record NZ_DASYZI010000415.1, on the reverse strand, counting down.
CGTTGCCGGTCAACGTGAAAATGTCGGTCAGCGCCGCCCAGTCCAGCTCCAGGTCCAGGTTGGTCGCGGAGGTCTGCGCGAAAATCGCACCCGTGAGCGTGGTCTTGTCGTGGGCGATCGGGATCCACCACTCCAGCTCAACGTCGTACGTGCCCGCACCGATCGCGGTCACGTTCTGTCCGACGCCCCAGGACTCGTTGTTCAGCTTCATCGTGCCCTGATAAACCTGCGTGCCCGGGGACGCGCCGCCGATGTTCGCCGGCACCCCGCGGTCCGTCAGGTCACCACGCTGCATGTACTCACGCGCCTTGAGCGAGTGCCCGGACGCGTTGATCAAGTTCGACTGACCGTTGGCCGCGAACTTCGCCAGCTTCAGCACGTTGTACGGCCAGTTCATGGTGGAGGCGACCGTGCCGGTACCAGGGGTGACCACCAGCGAACCGGCCAGCTTCACGGTGACACCGGCCACGATGCCGGTCTGGCGCATCTCCACGTGATCGATCAAGCCCAGACCCGCCCAGGTGAACGTGGTCTGCGCCGCGTGCTGGCGGCGGGTGAGCTGGAAAAACAGCTTCGGATTCACGGACGACGTGGGCACCTCAATGCCCTGCATCGTCATGGTGGGCGTGTTGCTCGGGGTGGTGGAGCCCCGAGAGCGGCGGCGGGCCATCAGGAGGCTCCCCTATGGGTGAAGGCGGTGAAGCGCGCCAAACCCGGCGAAGAACCGGCGACCGCTTCCAGGGCGAAATTGGCCAGCACGGCAACACCGGCAACGGCCAACCAGAACGAGACGTGACGACGCATGAGCACTTAGCCCTTACTGGCCTTGTAGTGCTCCAGGCCCAGGTCCACCGCGAGCGCGATCACGACGATCCAGGCGAGCAACTTGCCAGACGGCATAACTCCTCCGAGGTGCGGACGAACGGGTGCGGCAGCACAAGGCGGCATCGCAGGTGTCAACCGCAGATTCCGGAGCCGGACCGCGTGACCAACAGGTCAAACGCGTGTAATCCCCTGGTCAAACACGGGTTTTGTGTCAGAAACGCTTGCGGGAGCGTCAGAACGTCGGCTGGTTGACCGGGCCGGCCGGGTAGGCGTGCCGCCGCGGCGGCAGCTTGGGCATGTGGGTGAGGGTGTGCTCTTCCTGGTGGTGCCACAGGTACTCGTGCTTGCCCAAATCGAACACAGCCTGGTCGAACAACTCGGGGGGCCAGCCGATGTTCTCCGCGATCCGCTTGCGGTCCATGGGGTTGGGGGTGTCGAAGGTCATCACCTCGTCCGCCTGCGAAATGCACAGCGGATCAATGTCCTTCGGCCGCGGACCGGCCTCGATCAAAGTCAGCTTGTCGTGCCGGCCATGGTGCAGCGCGCGGCGCAGGTTCGGCGGGGTGCGCCCGGGCCGGCTCAGGATCCCGATCTCGTCGATCCAGGCACAGCGCGGACCACCCCGCAGGCACAAACCCAGGGCCCGGTCCATCTCGTCCTCAGCCTCCGCGGAGCCCATGTCGGGCACGAACACCGCGGTGACCGCCCGCCCGTCCGGATCAGTCGGGAACCGCACCGGCATGGGCATGCTCAAGTCGACGAACCGCACACCCTCGTCCCGCAGGTTCTGCCGAACATCCCCGGTCGGATCAATCACCAACTTGTCGTACGGGTACGAGTCGAACAGGCGGCGTGCCAACACCGACTTGCCCGAACCCTTACGCCCGGAAAGGAAGAAGAACGCACCACGGTCCGGATCGAAAAAACCACCGCGGCGCACTACGACCCCGGGTAGGCCGCGGCCGCGCCCTCGCGCAGCATCCGGCGCCGCTCACGCAACTCGCTCGCGCGCGCCATCAGGTTCTTCAGCAGATACCCGCCGGCGCCGATCGCGATCTCGATCACGTCCGCCAGGTCCGTGGTGTCCGTGCCCTCCGGCAGCGGCATTTTGCGCGCGATCAACCGCCCCGCCGGATCACCGATCGCCTTCGTGTCGTGCTCGTCCGCCAGCCACGTCTCGTCCTCCTCATCGAGGGCCAGGCGCTCGTTGAGCAACCCGGACACGGCCATCACCGCAGCCGCGGCCAGCTTCGCGAAAGCCTTCGCCCTACCCCTTGCTTGCAGGGGGTTCGGCACGCCCTCGCCGCCCGGGGACGACCCCGTAAAGCCGCCCCGACTCATCGACCCCACGGAGCCCGACTCGTCGACGTCGAGCGTCGCCCCCGCCGGCAGCGGATCCGCCCGCGGCTCCTGCGGCAGGCCGAACGCCAGATCCGGATCGAACTCCAGACCCACCCTCTCCCCCAGCTCCGGCTCGTCCGGGTCCCCGTCCAGCTGGACCCGGCTGACCGTCCCCCACGGGCCCTGATCCACCTGCAGGTCCTGGTTGGCCGCCCACGTCCCCAGCACCGAGGCCTGCGCCAGCACCGTTTCCGTAGGACCCTCGCCGGACTCGGTACCGCTGATCACCCCCACCCGCCCCGGGCCGCGGTTGCTGTCCGGGTTGCTGTTCGGGTTGCTGGCGCGGTTGCCGCCCGCCGGCCGGCGCCTGCTGCGATTGGACATCCGTGTCCTGCCCTCCCTCGCCGCCGGCCACGCCGGCCTCCTTCACCCGGTGGGCCACGAGGTAGAGCCCGCACTGCCCGGTTCCCCACTGCGCGGGACACGGGCCACGCCACGTCAACTTGCCGGGTTCAGCAGTCGTGGTGAGCGTGTGACCCCGCGAACATTTGCCGCGAACTGGCAGCGGGCTCTTCCTCCTGGCCATGACACGAAGACTCCTGGTGGCGCAGCTGTAACCACTAGGTCAAACTCAACTTTTGTGAGCACCGAAACCGCGAAAACCAACCCCGAAACCCAGAAAACCGCACTCGACGTCTCGGACCTACCCGCCGAACTGCAACGCGTGGCACACGCCGCGCGCGCCGCCCAAGACATGCTCGAAGGCTTCACCGCGGAGAAGGAACGCCGCGACCGAGCCATCCTCGCGGCCGACACAGCCGGCCACCCCTACCGCGCCATCGCGGCCGCCGCACGCCGCGGTGATGGTCACGCCACCATCGGCATGGTCCGCAACGCAATCACCGACTACGCCTGAACAAACGTGCGAACCGGGCGACCCACCACAGCCGCCCGGACGCCCAAAGCCCACAGCGGGCCGTAGAACGCCCCACAAGCCTTCCCGCAGCCCGTGAGCCACTCCGGGCCCACGCGGCCCTGTGCGCGTCCCCTGGCCGCGCCCCCGGGTGCGCACAGCACGACCGGCAGCCCACCAACCCAAACCCACGCACCCTGATACTGCGTGCCTTCGGCGCCGCTCTTCCTCTCGACCACCGCACGGCCGCCGGCCGCCAGCCGATGCGTGCTGCCGTCTGCGTGCGCGCAGTGTTGTTGAGCCGGCGCTCTGCGCCGACCTTCTTCGATCTTGCCTCGCACGCGACGTAAGACGGTTGCGTGAGGTGACCAGATGAGGTGTGTGGTTCGGTCCTGCCACTGGTCCTGCAGACGGTATAGGTGCATGGCACCGCGGTTCCGGTGGTTTGGAACCGCGGTTCCGGTGGTTCGGCGCCGCGGTTCCGGTGGTTTGGAACCGCGGTTCCGGTGGTTTGTGAATATAAGGCAGTAGTCATTCCTAGTTATGCACAGGGTTATCCACCGGTTATCCACCGGCGCCGCGGTTCCGGTGGTTTCAGACTTGTATAGACAAGCCAGCGGCGAAAAGGCTCAGCCGACCTGGTGCGGCTTCTCGTTAGTGCGGTTGCGGTACAAGCGCGCGGGAGGCAGCTCGGGCACCAGTTCCTCGTCGGGATCGAGCCGCATAGTGATCTTCTCGGGGTCCAGCGGCCAGCTGAGCCAGTACTCGTCGTAGACGCCGCGCCGGCCGCTGTTGTGCCGCACGCGCGTGAGAATGTGCAGCTCACGCAGGATCTTCAGGTGCTCACGGACGCATCGCTCACTCCGGCCGAGCTCGTCGGCCACCAGGTCCTCGCCCGGGAAGATCTCTTTGCCATCCGTGAAGTTGGCGTAGGTCATCATGTGCAGCGCGACGAGCTTGGTGGTCGGATGCAGATGGGCGCGGCGCACCAGTCGAGAGAACTCATCCTGCTTCAGGATCCGAACCGGCGGGATCTCCTCCTGCTGCACCTCTCGCCGTCGTCGCACGTCGCGCCTTTCAACCACTGGACCTGAATGGGTACGACAGGCCGCACAGTCGGTGGGCCGGGAGATGCACGGGTGCCGTGAAACAGCTCAAACGCGGGCTGGTCGTCGTCGGCGCTTGCGACGATGGCGGCCGCGACCGGACGCGACAATGCGCCTTACACGCTCGCACACCTGTGCGATGTTCATCGCGGCCTCCGGATAGGCTTGTGGGCGCCGGGTGCGGACCGGCGCCCACAAGCGATTCAGGTAGTTCTAGGGGATATCGCCGTTCTCGATGGCGTGCGCGATCGCGCGCAGCACCATCGAGCGGCCCATCAACGACGCGTCGGTCTCCCACTGCGCCAGCTCGCGCGGACCGAGGTCCATCACGTCGCGGAACAGCGGCAGGATCCACGGTTGCGGGATCCGCAGCTGCCCCTTGCGATAGCTGCCGGCGGCCGCCGCGAGCGCGAGCTCGGGACGCGCCTCCGCGAGGTTGCTGTTGATCGCCTGCGTCTGCAAACGCTCAGCCGCGCGGCGGAAAACCTCCACCGTGTCGCGCCGACGCAGCACCGGAATCGCGACCGGGCGGGGATACACCGGCGCAAGGCTGCCGCCGGTCACCAGCCCACCCCGTCGTAGTAGCCGTCCGGCGGCTCCTCCATCGGGGGCTGCATCTGGTCGTCCTTGTACTCCTGCCAGTAATCGCCCTCTGGCTCGCCGTCGACCTCGTCCGCAGTGCGCTGGTAGCAGACGCAGTCGTACTCGTGGCCGGCGCCGCAACCCTCACACTCGGTGCGGTCGGCGTAGTCGGCGTCCCAGCCATCATCGAATTCGTACTCCGAGTGACGCCAACCCGAGCAACTGCCCTCGCACGCACAGCCGAGCGAGCACTCCGGACAAACCATGTTGTAGGTCCAGCCACAAACCTCACACATGGTCTCGTTGCCCGGATCGGCCACCCATGCCGCCGCTTCGGCCCACGTCATGCCCGTCTGCGACCAGACCTCGAACACGCGACGCTTGAACGCCCGCGCCGCACGCCGACGCTTCGCACGCCGCTGCAACGCGGCCCTGGTCGCAAACGCCCCGCCACCCCTCACCACGCGGACGCCCCTGCCTCAGCCGGAGGCAACCAAGGCGCCACCAGCCGGCCCCTCCCAAGGCAGTGCGGGCAGCTCCCACCCTCGCGCTCCGCATACTCAATGCCGGTGCCCCGACAGGCCGGGCAGTCGACCTCCGGCACCACCTGGTCGACGTCAACCGCGGCCGGCTCCGGTACGAGCGCAGCGGCGATCGCCGGCGGCATCAACTCCGCGATCACAGCCCAGCTGATGCGGGAGAATCGCCAATGCGCCCAAACGGTGCGTCCCGGCTCGTCCCAGGCCTGCTCAACGTTCCACCAACGCGCCATCTCACGCACCTTGGCGATTCGGTCCGAGTCCGAACCCCCCACCAGCCAGCGCACTTCAACATCCGAAGGCATTGGCAGGTCCGGATTATCGGTCAGATAGCTGACCATCTGAAGCAGATCGTTGATGATGTACTGATGCGGGTTCGACATCGGCCGCTTCATGACCGCGCCTCCTTCGCCGTAGCCAGCCTGGCGGAGACCTTCGCGCGGATCTGCTTGAGCCGCAGCGCCGAGTGCTTCGACTTGAGGTACGCGTGCTCGTCGACGAGCGCCCAAATCAGCGGCTCGTACTCGGAAAGCGTCAGCATCACGCCGTCCATGCACAAGAAGGTGGAACCTGCGTCGGCGCTCCGCCGCAAGAACACCTCGCCGACCGGCATCTGAACCGGCGCCGACAGGTCCGCGCTGCGATGCACGCCCCAGGCGTCATGGGACGCGCCCTGCGGCGGCTCGAACGCCGGCACCGTGCACCGCGACAAGTCACACCACCCCGGGTGCTTCAACCGGACCAGGCCGCTCTCCTCCTGGCCGGGGTTCGACGTTGACGCCGTCACGACCGGGCCCCCGCACTGTGAGAGAGGATCTCTTGCGCCGAGTGGTACACGGTCATAGTGATCACCATGCGACAGCGCGGTTCCTGCGCCGTGCCCTCCCTGCGGCCGAACGCGCCCTTCACCCGGTAGTTGGTCTGGGTCTCCTCCCGCCGCTCAATGACCTTCACCCCAAGCACGGCCGCGTAAGCACGCAGAACCGACACCGGGTCGTAGTCGAGACCCGAAACCAACCGAGCACTCACCGACCGCGTGGTGCCAACCATCCAGCTCAGCACCGGCAGCGGCTGCCTCTTGGACGGCCCGTGCGCCTCCACGAACTTCGTCAGGTCGTCAAGCACCTGCATCTGCCAGACATACAGATCGACCTCACTGGCACGCCACCGCGACGCGCCCTTCCCCTCCTGCTGCGGGGGTACTGGATCTATGCTGCTCACTGAGACACCTGTCCCGTCCTAGCCGACTTGGTGGTAGCGGTCTCACTGGCCGGCCCGTCCGTTGCCCCGGACGGGTCGGCCGCCTTCTTCTCCGCCTCTTTCTTCCAGCGCTCGTAGGCTGCTTTCGCGTTTTCCTTCTTGATCGCACTGTCGATCCGCGCCTCCAACTCGTCCGGCGGCAAGACACCGTTCGGATCGATTTCCCGCGCGTGCTTCGCGCGCTTCGCCGCGCGCAACTTCTCGCCGTGCGCCTTACGGTCGCGCTTCTCCCAACTCGCATGCGCAGCCAGTCGACCACGCAGAGACCGCGCTTCAGGGTCCATCAGGTCTATCTCGACCTTGCTTATCTCAACCACCTTCTTCATTGACACATGCATGGACGCATGCTCGTTGCCCTCACCAATAGAGATGGCGAGACGCATAACGCAGACACTATGCGTAACTAGCAACTCAGTCAACATGACAGTCAAGTGATCTTGATGCAGCAACCAGCAAGTAGCACCTTTGTAAGCAGCAATCAATACTGACCGCTATAAGGGTCATTAATACTTGCAATAAGCGATTTGAGCAGCACTGGCTATAGGCTTGATGCCACTGATAAGTCATTAGGCTGCAAGGAGTTCGGGCGTGACGGTCTCTGATAACCCATGGAAGGATTTGGGTTCAATGATCTCTGAACGGCGCCGCGAACTCGGCATGAGAACCCAACAAGACCTAGCAGATGCCGCCGGAACTAGCGTGGCGACTATTACACGACTTGAGAGTGGGCGCCCACTCGTTCGTAGATCATGGACATGGGCTGCCGTTGAACAGGCACTTGACTGGCCATCGGGTTATCTTGAGCGGTATATGAGGCACAGAACACCGCCTCCGGCCATCACCCTGTCAGAGGCACGAATCAAGGACCCTGAATCTACGATTCGACGAAGCATTAAAGATGCTCTACAGAAAAACCTTCCCGATGTGACAGTATCTCAAGCATTAGCAGCAGAAAACGCAGTAGTAGAGGCCTTAATTAGAGTCCTGCGAGAAGAAGGGGTTTTAGCCTCTGCATTTGATTCCCCTTCCCTCCGCTAGATGCGGTCTCCGAGGGATAGGCGCTTGTGCGCCTCGTGGGCGCGTTCGTTGGCGGCCGACGCGCCGTAGCGTTTGGCCATCTCTCGCGTGGACCAGCCCAGCAGGCGCATGAGGTCTTCCTCGCTGCCGCCGGACGCCTTCCAGATGTGTGCGAAAGTGTGGCGCCACTGGTGGGGGTAGATGTGCGAGATCTTGGCCTCGTCGCAGCGGCGCTCGATCATCTGGTAGATGCCAGCCTCGGTCAGGGGGCCGAGCCGGCCGATCCAGAGTGCGTCACGGTGTGCGTGCGGGTGTTGGGCGCGCACGCGCAGGTAGCGGCGCAGCGCGAGGCCGGTCTTGTCCCCGAACGGGCATGCGCGTGCCCGCTCGCCTTTGCCGACGATGTGGAAGACGTCGTAGCGCCAGTCCAGCCCGATCGGCCGACGCAGCTTGTCGAGCGTGCCTTCGACCTTGATCCCGGTCATCTCGCCGTTGCGCATGCCGGTGTCGAGGAACGCCCGGATGATCGCGGTGTCACGCCGGGCCTGGAAACCACTGCCGTGGCAGGCAGCCAGCAGTGCGCGAATATCGTCGTCAGGGATGACCGGCACGGGCTTCTCCGGTACAGAGGGCGGATCGAGTTTGGCCATGGGCGAGACGACCAGCTCTTCCTCCACATCGACGAGGAAGCGCCACAACTGCTGCAGGTTGCGGTAGTGCTTGGCCTGGTTCGCCGGCGACGTGCTTTCCCGGACCCCCAGCAGGTACTCCTCGCAGTCGCGCCGCGTGACCTG
>NZ_DASYZI010000414.1:0-18213 GCF_035946395.1 Actinocrinis sp. | reverse complement strand
CGAGTCGGAAACACGCAAGGATGACACGAAGGCTCCTGGCAGAGTGCTGACTAGACATCACACTCATACCAGGAGCCTTCCTCGCCATGACGGGCACCGGCGTAGCCCCACCAAGCGATCATGAGCCGCGCAACAGGCTCTTAGTTCGCTGATCAGTCTTCGATGGCGCCTTCCGGCCGCGTCTCAAGGAACTCCAGCCGGTTGCCGAACGGGTCGTGCGCGTGGAAGCGATCGTAGCCGGGGAAGTCCTCGTCCCACTGCACCACGACGCCGTGCGCTTCCAGCCGCGCGGCCAGTTCCTTGAGCCCGGTGACCAGCAGGCCGGGGTGTGCCTTGCGGGCCGGGGCGAACTCGGACTCGACACCGAGGTGCACCTCGATGCCGCCACCGCCGAACCAGCAGCCGCCGCGCGCGGCGAGCACCGGGGGTTTCGCCAGCTCGCGCATGCCGAGCGCGCCGCCCCAGAACGCGCGCGACGAGTCCTCGCCGCCTGGCGGGATGGACAGCTGCACGTGATGGACCCGGGCGAAGGAGAAAGCTGTAGGCATGCAATATATCTTGACATCAAGATATATTGTGGTCAAGATCCAGACCGGGCTGCGAGGTCAGAGCACGAGCACAAGGCGGCCGACGCTGTCTCCGGCGCCGAGTCGCGTCAGCGCGTCCGGCACCTCGTCGAAGCCGATCCGGCCGTCGATCAGCGGCGCGACGACGCCGGCCTCGGCCAGCCGGGTCAGCTCGGCGTGCGCGGCGACGACCTGCGCGGGGTCCTTCTCGCGGTACAGGCCCCAGTGCAGGCCGACGATCGAGTAGTTCTTCACCAGCGCGTGGCTGAGCGAGGGAGCCGGGACGGCGCCCGCGGCGAAGCCCACGACCAGGATCCGCCCCTCGAAGGCGACGCACTTCGTCGAGCCCGTGTACGCGTCGCCGCCGACCGGGTCGAAGACGACATCCGCGCCCCGGCCCCCGGTGACATCCTTGACGGCGCCGACGAAATCCTGGGCACGCCGGTCGACCACCACATCGGCGCCGAGCTTCGCCGCCACGTCGGCCTTCTGCGGGCCGCCGACCACCGCGATGACGCGCGCGCCCGCGGCCTTGCCCAACTGCACCGCCGCGCTGCCCACTCCCCCGGCGCCCGCGTGCACGAGCAGCGTCTCGCCGGACTGGATACGCGCCCTGCGATGCAGACCCACCCACGCGGTCTGGTACGCGATGTGCATCGACGCCGCGGCCTCGTCGCCGAGGACCGCCGGGGCGCGGAACGTGTCGGCCGCGTCCATGAGGACGTACTCGGCGAACGCCCCGCCGGGCAGGATCGGGTTGCCGATCACACGCTCACCCGCCTGCCAGCCCGTCACGCCCTCGCCGAGACCAGCGATCTCGCCGCACAACTCAAGGCCCGGGGTGAACGGCAGCGGCGGCCGGATCTGGTAGAGCCCGAGGCACAGCAGCACATCGGGAAAGTTCAGCGCGCTGGCGATCACGCGCACCAGCAGTTGGCCAGGGCCGGGGCTCGGCTGCTCGACGTCGGCCGACCGCAAGGCTCTCTGCGGTTCGGCGTTCTGGATGACCTGCCACGCCTTCATTGAGTACGTCCTTTCCCACCGCTGCGCAGTAAGCGTCTGCTTACAATGCTCGAAGCCGCAACAAACCCTGAAGGATGGGCACTGTGTCCGACAAAGGCACCGAGCCTGACATCGGCGCTGCGTCCAACATGAACCCCGCGTCCGAAATAGGCACCGTGTCCGGAACGGGCGCTGGGCTCGACGAGGCCGAGGCGCGCGATCTGGCGGAGGCCTGGCTCGACGAGCCGCTCGCGCCCGCCGCCCGGCGGCTGCTGATCGGCGCGGTCGAGGCGTTCGCCGCGCGCGGCTATCACGCCACGGCGACGCGCGACATCGCGGCGCGCGCGGGCTTGAGCCCGGCCGGGGTTTACGTGCACTTCTCCTCCAAGGAGGAGTTGCTCTACCAGATCAGCCTGATCGGCCACCGTGGCACGGTCCGCGTGGTGCGCGCCGCCGCGGCTGCGGCCAAACACGACGATCCCGCAGACAAGCTGCGCGCGGTCATCGCCGCGATCACCGCTTGGCACGCGCGATACCACACCACGGCCAGGGTGATCAACTACGAGCTGAGCACGCTGACCGAGCGGCACCGGGCCACGATTGCGACGCTGCGGCGAGAGATCGACGCGATGGTGCGCCAGACGCTCGAAGAGGGCGTCGCACTCGGCGTGTTCGACGCGCCGGACGTGCGCGGCACCACGCTCGCGCTGCTGTCGCTGACCATCGACGTAGCACGCTGGTTCCGCGCCACCGGTGCCCGCGCGCCCGAGGAACTGGGCGCGTTCTACGGGCAGCTGGCGCTGCGGATGGTCGGTCATCGAGCCTGAGCCGTCCTCGGGCCGGAACGCGTGTACCTACGAGCACATGTGATCTACAAGCAGTGGTGCGCTGAAAGCAGCTAAGCGTACGCTTAGCCGAAAAGTCCAGTGTGACAAGAAGTCCAGTGTGACAAGTCCAGCGCGACGAAGGGACGGCGGTCCGTGGCCTCGTTCGAGAACAAGGTGGCCGTGGTCACCGGAGCCAGCCGTGGCATCGGGCTCGGTATTGCCAGGCGACTGGTCGCAGGCGGTGCACGGGTATGCATCACGGCGCGCGGCGCGGACGCCCTAGCGGACGCGGTCAAGGAACTCGGCGGCCCGGATTACGCCATCGCCGTGCCCGGAAAGAGTGACAACCCGGAGCATCAGGACGAGGCCGTCACCCGGACGATGGAGGCCTTCGGCCGGCTGGACCTGCTGGTGAACAACACCGGCATCAATCCAGTCTTCGGCTCGGTCCTCGACGTCGACCCGGCGGCCGCCGCGAAGATCCTGGGGGTCAACGTGCTCGCGCCGCTGGCCTGGGTCCGGCGGGCCCGGGACGCGTGGATGGGCGAGCACGGCGGCGCCGTGGTGAACATCGCGTCGATCGCGGGGCTGCGCGCCTCGCCGGGCATCGGAATGTACGGCGTGAGCAAGGCCGCGCTGATCCGCCTGACCGTCGAACTGGCCACCGAACTCGGGCCGGGCATCCGGGTGAACGCGGTCGCGCCGGCCGTGGTCAAGACGAAGTTCGCCGCCGCGCTGTACGAGGGCCGCGAGGAGGAGGCTGCGGCGGCGTATCCGCTCAAGCGGCTCGGTGCGCCAGAGGATGTCGCGGGCGCGGTCGCGTACCTGCTTTCGGAAGAGGCGGGCTGGATCACGGGGCAGACCCTGGTGATCGACGGCGGCGTCACGCTCGGTGGCGTCTTCTAAGGCAGGAGTCACTGTGAGTCAGGAGTCCCAGTCACCGGAGCAGAGTGCTGAGGCGGACGGCAGCGCGGCACCGCGCCTGCGGACCGGGCTCGCGCCGGTGCGGCTGTCCGGCGCCGGAGTCGTGGTGACCGGGGCGGCGCGCGGCATCGGCGAAGCGATGGCCCGCGCGTTCGCCGCTGAAGGAGCGCGGGTCGTCGTCAACGACCTGGATGCGGACGCGGCGCGCTCACTCGCCGAGGAGATCGGTGCGCACGCGGTGCCCGGCGACGCGGCGAGCGAGGCAGGCGTGTCGCTGCTGGTGCGCTCGGCGTGGGAACTGCTCGGCGAGGTCGATGTCTACTGCGCGAACGCGGGCGTCGGAACGGCCGGCACCGAGCAGGCGGCCGAGGAACTGTGGGCGCGTGCCTGGGACGTGAACGTGATGGCGCACGTACGCGCCGCCCGCGAACTGCTGCCCGGATGGCTGGAACGCGGCTCGGGATGCTTCGTCGCGACGGTCTCGGCAGCCGGGCTGCTGACGATGCTCGGCTCGGCGCCCTACGCGGTTTCGAAGCATGGCGCACTCGCGTTCGCGGAGTGGCTGTCGGCGACCTACCGGCACCGCGGCATCAGAGTGCACGCGGTGTGCCCGCAGGGTGTGCGGACCCGCATGCTGCACGAGAGCGGACCGGCCGGTCAGGCGCTGCTCGCCGCCGACGCCATAGAGCCCGGGACGGTCGCCGCGGCCGTGGTCGACGCTCTGCGCGGGGACAGGTTCATGATCCTCCCGCACGGCGAGGTCGCGGACTACTACGCGGCACGGGCCGCGGACCCGGACCGCTGGCTGGCCGGGATGAACAAGCTCCAGCGCGGGATCGAGGCCTGAGTTTCTTTCGAGGCGGCGTCTTCGACGATTGCGCTCCCGGCGGGCGCTGCTTTCGAAAATTCGAAGGCGGACGTGTAATTTTCACAGGACTTTGACACTCCTCACCAGCGTGGCCACCATCGTCTGTGCCGTCAGAAGTGAAGGAGCGAGCCTTGGCTGCCCAGACGATCCGCATCAGATCCCGACGTAAACTGACCATCCGCGCCGGCCTTGCGGCGCTGGGTGCCTTCGTGCTGGCCGCCGCCGCGGTGGTCGCGTCGCAGAGTCCCGCCAGCGCGCTGACCGTGTCCGGCACGCCGACCCCGGTGACCGGGAACGCCACGCACTTCGACGGGCTCGGCTCGCCGTACGGCGGTTGCGGCATGCCGCAGGCGAACCTCGACTCACAGGAGTTCATCGCCCTCAACGTGTTCAACACGCCGGGCAACTACGGCACGTTCCCGCGCCCGGTGCCCGCCGCGCAGTCGAGCATCCTCGGCATGTTCGACAACGGGCTCAACTGCGACCGCTGGGTGAAGGTCACCATCGGCAACTACTGCACCGGAACCAACGACGGCGCGCAGAACCAGCCGTTCTGCCGTAACGGCTCCTGGGTCTCGGACAGCCTCAACGGCGCGACGCTCGACATGATCGTGGCGGACAGCTGCGCGGACTCCAACGCCTGGTGCCGCGACGATCCGTACCACATCGACCTGCACACCGCCTCGCTGAACGACTTCGTCCTGAACGGCTCGACGGTGGGCACCGCCCTGATCAACAAGTGGAACAACCGGCAGGTCACCTGGCAGTTCGAGCAGGCGCCGAACTACACCGGCGACATCAACATCGGCTTCCTTCAGGGCGCGCAGACCTGGTGGCCGGCGATCTCCGTCTCGCACCTGCCCAACGGAATCCACGGCATCCAGTACATGCAGGGCGGCTCGTGGGTGTCCGCGGCGATGGACAGCGACATGGGGCAGGCGTACATCATCGGCCCCACCACGTCGGGCGGCACGCAGTTCCAGATCAAGGTGACCGACTCGTCGGACCAGCCGCTCAACGCCGGCCGGATCTACAGCTTCTCGCTGCCGGCGTCCTGCGGCACGCAGTGCAGCGCGGCGTACACGCAGGTGACCTACACGACCTCGACGGGCACCACCGGTTCCCCGTCGCCGAGCACGAGCGCCAGTGCGAGCCCGAGCGCGAGCCCGTCGCTCTCGGCGTCGCCGAGCGCCTCGCCGTCCGGTTCGTCCTCTGGCGCGAAGTGCGGCGTGACGACCTCGGTGACCGGTTCGTGGAGCGGCGGCTACCAGCTGGCGTTCACGGTGGCGAACACCGGCACGGTCGCGACTTCGAGCTGGACAGTCAACTTCGCCCTGCCCTCGGGAGAGACGATCGCGAACTCGTGGAACGCGACCGTCACAACGTCCGGCTCGAACGTGACCGCGCAGTCCCTGAGCTACAACGCAGCGATCAGCCCAGGGGCGAACACCTCGTGGGGCATGGTGGTCAACGGCACGAGCCAGACGCTGACCGGCATGACCTGCACAGCCCACTGATCCAAATCGCGCACTGATCGATCGACCGCACACTGACCAGCCGACCGCTGGTAGCCGGGCAGCTTCGCCGGGCTACCAGCGGTCGTGTACTTGAGGCCGGATCAGTTCGTCGTAGATGTCGCGCACGGCGGCGTGCGTCTCCTTGGCGAGAGCGGGCAGATCTGCGGCGGCGGCATTCGCGCGGGCCTGCTCGGAGTTGCGCGCACCGGGGATCACGACGCTGACACCGGGCTGGTCGAGGATCCACCGCAGCGCGAACTGCGCGGTGCTCGCGCCCTCGGGAACCAGGGGACGCAGGCGGCGGACCGCCTCAAGGCCGGTTTCGAAGTCGACGCCCGAGAAGGTCTCGCCGACGTCGAACGCCTCGCCGTGCCGGTTGTAGGTTCGGTGGTCGTCGGGGCCGAAGGTGGTCGCCGCGTCGTACTTGCCGGAGAGCAGACCGCTGGCCAGCGGGACGCGCGCGATGATGCCGACCCCGGCGGTCTCGGCCTCGGGCAGCACCCGTTCGATCGGCTTGAGCCGGAATGCATTGAGGATGATCTGCACGGTGGCGACGCCGGGGCGCGCGATGGCGGCCAGCGCTTGGTCACAGGTCTCGACGCTGACGCCGTACGTGGCGATCCGCTTCTCGGCGACCAGGGTGTCGAGCGCGTCGAAAACGGCGTCGGAGGAGTAGACGGCATCCGGCGGGCAGTGCAGCTGGACCAGGTCGAGCGTCTCGACGCCGAGGTTGCCGCGAGAGCGGTCGGTCCAGGCGCGGAAGTTGTCGAGGTTGTAGAACGCGGGGTCCTGGGCGACGCGGCGGCCCATCTTGGTGGCCACGGTCAGCCCGGAGCCGGGGCGCTCGCGCAGCAGCCTGCCGATGATCCGCTCGCTGCGCCCGTCGCCGTAGACGTCGGCGGTGTCGATGAACGTGACTTCGGCCCCGACCGCCGCGGCGAGCGTGGCGTAGGCGTCGTCCTCACTCACCTGGCCCCAGTCGGCGCCCAGCTGCCAGGCGCCCAGACCGATCACGCCGACGCTGCGTCCGGTCCGTCCCAAGACTCTCTGCTCCATGGAGCACACCCTACGCGGCGCCGCCGACTCGCCGGGCGGACACCGCCCGCCTACCGTGGGATCGGTGGGGGCGCAGAAGGAGGTTGCAAGCATGTCGCGCAAGAGCAGATCGAAGGCGCGGAAATCGAAGACGAAGGCAGTGCGGACGAGGGCTACGGCAGCAGCGATGACCGCGCAAGCTCCCGCATCGAGGACCGAAGCCATGGCGCCGAAAGCCGCCGCTCCGGTGACGTCCGAGCGCAGGACCGCGGCCGAGACGCACTCGATGCACTCGCAGGTCCTGCACGGGACCGTGCACCGCAAGTCCCCGCCGCCGAACCACAAGTGACCCGGCATCACGAGTAACCCCATATCACGAACAGCCCCATGGATAATCGCTCGGGCCGGACGCGGGCCGCCCGATAGTCTCGGCCCCATGCCGATCATCAACCGCCTGACCGATGTGCCGCATCCGGCACGGTATTCGCACGCTGTGGTCGCGACCGGCAGGCTGGCGTTCGTCGCCGGCCAGGTCGCGCTCGACGCCGAAGGGCAGCTCATCGGCGAGGGCGATCTGGCCGCGCAGACCGCGCAGGCGCTGCGGAACCTTGAGACCGTGCTGGGCGAACTCGGCGCGGGCTGGTCCGACGTCGCCCGGCTGAACTGGTACCTGGTCGACGTCACCGCGATCCAGACCGTCCGAGACGAACTCGAAAAGGTGCTGCGCCCGGCGCTCGGCGAAGGAAACCGCCCGGCCAGCACCCTGATCCAGGCCGCCGCGCTGTTCCGTCCCGACGTGCTGGTCGAGGTGGACGCAGTGGTCGCGCTGCCGGATTGACACCGCTGCCTGATCAATACTCCGGTATGCGGGGCGGTGACGCTGGATCAGCCCGCGCCGAAGCACACGAACGGATCGGTGTGGTGCGCGGCCAGGGCGCCCGCCAGCGCGACCGCCGGGGCGGCGCCGACGGCCAAGGCCCTGTGCAGTGACGCCATCAACGGCGCGGCGGTGGCGTCGGGGACGAGCGCGCCGCTGGCGATGACCGTGCTGGTACCCGCGTAGAGCAGCGCGGCGGTGAATCCCAGGTGCTCGTCGCCGCTGCGGACGTCGGCGCGGCCGACCTCACAGGCCGAGAGGATCACCCGCTGCGGCGCTCTGGTCAGCCGTTGCAGGTCGTAGGCCATCAGCGGGCCGTCGGCGAGGTCGATCCGGGCGAACATGACATTGCCGCGCTCGTGGTGGCCGTGCGCCGCGAAGTGCACAGTGCGGGCGCCGTCCATCGCGCGCAGCGTCGCCTCGACCGTCGCGGCGCGTCCGCTGAGCACGACCGGATCCGAGTAGAGGTCCGCGATGGCGGCGACCTCGGTTTCCGCGTGCGCGAGGCGAGGGCCCGCGGCGAGGACGGGGCGCTCGTCCGGTGGGCCGCCGTCTGTTGCGGAGCGCTGTGCGCGGCGAGCGGCGAGCCAGAGCTGCGCGGACGGGCAGACGGTCACCGGCCGGCCGCGCAGGTCGGGCAGCAGGTTCCACGGGACGGCCGCGAGCGGCCCGGTCGGCACGACGACCACCGGGAGGTCGCGCACGTGAGGGCGTAGCGGGGCGGTGATCTCGGTCGCGAGCGTGTCGAGCTGACGGCGGATCGACTGGTCGATGACCGCTTGCAGGCGCTCGGGCCGCCGCCGGGCGACGCGTGCGTCCAGGTCACCGAGCAGGCGGTAGGCCGCTTCGAGGGCGCGGGAATACGCGCCGAGTTCGACCAGTGTCGCCCTGCCGTCCGCGATGACGAGCGCGAGCAGCCGCTCGTCCTGCCCCAGAATGCTGATCATCGCGTGGCCGCAGCCGGACAGCTCGTCGGCGATCTCGGCGAGGGTCACCGGGGCCGCGCCGTCACGGTGCGAAGCGGACTGCCGGGCCGGATCGGAGCCGAACGTCTTCCAGGACTGCTCACGCAGCCGGTGCCGCAGGGCGGCGTGCCGCTGGCGCACGGACGGATCGGCGCGGCCGGGCTGTGCGGTGCGCAGAATCCCGTCGAGCCGACGCAACTCGGCGATCGCGGCGGCCGTCTCCGGATCGTCCGGGGGCCGGACCGGCCGGACGCGGAAGGCCTGCGCGCGGGAGCGCTCGGACCAGGCGAAGACGGAGCGCACCAAGCCGCTGGCCAGAGCGAGGCGAAGACCGGTGCGGGTCAGCTCCGCGCCCAGGGCTGCGGTGCCGGTTTGCAGGTCGAGGCTGCCGAGTGTCCGGCGCTGTTCGTGCAGGCGGGTCAGGCCGCTGCGCAACTCGGCGAATGCGGTGGTCCGATCGCCGCGGGCTGCGGCGAACTCGGCGCGGGCGAGGTGCGCGGAAAGGCGCAGTTCGAGCGGGACGGCTACGCCGCGCGGGTGCGCCGCGTCGAGCAAGGGCCTGATCCGGTCGGCGGTCTTGCCCGCATGGATCAGCGCGCGAGCGGACAGGATACGGGCAAGTGCGGCGTCGTGCGGCAGGCCGAGATCGTGCAGACGCTCGGCGAGGCGTGCGGTACGGCCGGCGAGCAGGGACAGCTTCGCGGAGAAGGGTGACGAATCAGCGGGCGCGGCGCCCTGGGCATCCGATGACGTATTAGTGGACGCAGTAGTAACTGACGCAGTGGCGGTAACTGACACCGTGGCGGCTGACGCGCTGTCAGTCGGTGCGGCGGTCAGCGTGGCGAAATCGGCACGGGCTCTGGTCAGCTCGGACAGGGCGGCCCAGGTCTCGTTGCCGCGGGCGCGGAAGTGCTGCCGGGCCTGGCGGGCCCGCGCGGCGGCCTCGGCCGGTTTGCCCGCAGCGGCCAGGGCCTGCGCTAGGGCGAGCTCGGCCTCGGCGCGGTCCTGGCTCAGCCGCTGGACACGGAAGGCCTCGATGGCTGATTCGAGTCCGGCGGCGGCCTCGTCCGCGAGCCCGGCGGCGAGCAGTGCCCGCGCCCGGTCGACTTCGAGGACGGGCACGTTGCCCGGCGCGTGTTCGCGGTAGGTCGCCTCGGCCCGCTCGAAAGCTTCGAGCGCCGCCGGGATGTTGCCGAGCAGCAGGTCGCAGTAGCCGCGGTTGTGCACCGCCTTGGCGGCGAGCGGCGGGGCGCCGTGGGCACGGGCGATCTGCTCACTGCGGCGCAGGTCGGCTCGGGCGGCGGCCAGCTGCCCGGCGCCCATCCGCACGCCGCCGCGGTTCAGCAGCACGCGAGCGAGCACGAGCTGGTCGGGGTGGCCGGCCAGCAGCGGGACCGCCTCGTCGAAGGCCGGCAGCGCCGCCTGGTACCGGCCGACCCGCCACAGCAGCAGTCCGCGCTGGGAGATCACCACGGCCCGGTAGCCCGGCTCGGCGAGCGATTCGGCACGCTCCAGCAGTTCGAGCCCGCGATCGACCCGGCCGAGTTCGGCCTCCGCGTGCGCGAGGCTGGTCAGCAGCCGCACGGTGACGCGTTCGGTACCCGGCGGCGGCGATGGTTCGAGCAGCCGCAGCCCGGCGCGGAAGTGCTCGGCCGCGGCGGCCGGACGGCCTGCCGCCCCGGCCGCCAGGCCGCGGCGATGCCGGTCGAGCGCCGCCGCGCCGACCCGCGCGGCGGCCTCGTCGGCTGCGCTGTCATCGGTCACAGCCTCGTCGGCTGCTGTTCCGTCGACCGCAGTCCCGCCGGCTACAGCGTCATCACCTATGGCGTCATCGACTACGGCGCCGCCGTCTCCCCCATCTGCCATACCGCCGAATGCGTCCCATCGTCAGACGTCAGAGCACGATCGCCGGTGTCAGTATGGATTGCCCGCCGACTCCTGTCAGCGATTCGCCGAGGCGCACCACCAGTTGGGCCAGGCCGCGCGGGATCGCGTCGAGCACGAAGCGGCCCTCTGCGTCCACGCCCGTGTTCAGGATCCGTTCGCCGCTACGCAGTTCGACCCGGCATTCCTGGGGTGGAGCGAGCCAGCCGTCGATGCGTACGCCGCCGCCGAGCTCGCTTATGCGGATCATGACGGTGAGGCTGTCGCTGTCGAAGGTGACGACGCGCGCCTCCTCGCCGTCCTCGCCGCCGCGCGCCCCGGCCGCTTCGAGCCGGTACCGCTCGGCGAGCCGGAACACCTCCGCGTCCACGTTCTCGACGGCGAGGGCGAACAGGCTGCGCTGCACGAGGCTCTCGGGCATGGGGTCGAGCAGTTCGTGGCACTCTCGCAGCGTGCGCAGCAGTTGCGCGTCACGCTCGTCGAGCAGTTCGCCGGCACTTGCGCCGACGGGATCGGTGCCGCTCATGCCAGGTCTCCTCGCGTGTCCGCGTCGAGCAGGGTTCTGAGTTTCGCCAGGCAGCGGCCCCGGGTCGGGCCGATGCTGCCGCGCGGCATGCCGAGCGCGACGGCGACGGCGTCGTAGTCGGGGCGGTGCGTGAAGGCCACGACACGCAGCAGTTCCTGGCAGCGCTGGGGCAGCGTGCGTACGGCCCGCCAGACGTCGTGGTGCCGCTCGGCGAGCAGGACGCTCTCCTCCGGCAACGGCTGCGGGTCGGCCATGTCGGTCATCAGGCTGCGGTCCACGGGCTGCTCGGCGCGGTGTGCGTCGCGGGTGCGCCACGCTTCCCGCTTGGTCGCCGTGACCAGCCACGCGGTCAGCGCGACCGGCGAGTGGATCTGGTCCAGGTGGCGCAGCAGGCTGAGCCAGGTGCACTGGATCACGTCCTGCGCGGCCTCGTGGTCGAGGCCCTGGGCGCGAGCGACCTGCCAGAGCAGCGGACTGAGTTCGACCACGATCTCGTTGAGGCTCTCCCGCCGGCCGGCCTGCGCGGAGAGCAGCAGCGTCGCGATGCGCGCGTGCTGGGCTGTGGGAGCGCCCGTTTCCGGGACGGCAGCCGTGTCCGAGGTGGCCGTGTCCGAGGCAACAGGGTCCGATGCAACGGCTGCGTCCGGAGCAGCGTCCGGGGAGGGCAGGTCGGGGAGGGTGGAGTTAGGCATGCTCGGGGGCGCCGATCCGCCGCAGAGCTCTGGCGATGCGCTCGCGCGCCACTAGCCGGTCGGTGGAGCCCAGGTCGCAGGCTGGGTCGCCCGGGTGTTCCCGGGCCTCGGCGAGAAGAGCGTCCGCCAGCGCGGCGGCGAGCAGCGGCGTGGCGAACGAGGTGCCGCTCCACACCGCGAACCCGCCGCGGAAGTCGTCCGGGTCGAGCGTCTCGCGCAGCCGGTGCAGGCGGCTGTCCGGCGCGCCTGCGGTGATCTGCGGCTCGTAGCTGCCGTTCAGGTCCGTCGGGTACGTGCTGACCACGGAGGCGCCGGTCGCCCACGCGGTGACCCAGGCGCCGTCGTTGCTGAACATCGCCTTGCTGCCGTTCGGGTTGAGCGCGCCGACACTGACCACCGGCAGCTTCGGGTCCGCGCCCGGCGCGGTGGCCAGCGCGGCCGGGAAGTACGGCTGCGTGGTGGCCTGGTTCCCCGCGGCGGCGATCACCGCGACGCCGAGGTCGGTCAGGCCGTCGAGCAGCCCGGCGAGCTGGCCGGTGTAGACGAGGTCCGCCGGGTACTCGTCGAAGTAGCCGAGGGAGAGCGAGACCACGTCGACGACGTCGTCGGTGTCCCCGGCGCTCAGCGCGGTGCTGACCTGCGCCGCGAGCACATTGATGGCCAGCAGCAGGACGCTTTCGTGCACGATGCCGTCGGTGTGCATGACACGGATCGAGCGCACCCGAGCGTTCGGTGCGTGCTGACGCACGATGCCGGCGATGAACGTGCCGTGGCCGACGTGGGTGGGCAGCGTGCCGGTGGTCGGCTCGATCGGGTCGGCCACATCCCAGTAGCCGTCGAGGACGGGGAAGTCGAGGCCGCCGGTGTTGCGCACCCGTACCTCTTCATGGTTGATCGCGGCCTGGAGCGCGTGGTCCACGCTCAGGAAGCTGTCGGGGTCGGCGTCGGGCATGCCGAGCCACTCGTGCGGGCGGATACCGGTGTCGAGGACCGCGACGACCGGACGCCGCGCGGCCGGCAGATCCGCGAGCGGCGTACGTCGCGGGGCGCCGATCACCAGCTCGACCGGAATGCGGGCGGTGGAGCTGAAGTAGACGCCTGCCGCGCCGTTGCCCTCACTGATCGGATTGCCCTCACTGATCGGGTTCCCCTCGCTGATGGGGTTGCCTTCGCTGATCGGGTTGCCGGTGATGGTCGCGGCGCTGAGCAGGTGGTCGAGGGTGATGCGGGCCGTCACGTCCGCGATGCCGTCGGCGACACGGTCCGCCGGGCGCCGGGCCGCCGCGCGGATCGCCTGGAGGGCCAACCACGCGTCGACGACCGTGGGCGGCGCGTCACTGCGTACACGCAGCACGACTGCGCGCGGCAGGTCGACAAGCTCACGCAGCCACGGACGCAGCGAGGGCGCCGACTCGATCAGCGGCGGCGGGACTTCTAGTTCAAGCCCGACAGTGGCGAGCGCATCGTTCAGCGCCGCGACGATCTTGGGGTCACGCAGTACCGAGTCCGGGATAAGCAGAGTATTGGCGCGATACGCGGTCGCCGCCGGTGGACGTGTCCCCGGCGCGAGGACGGCGCTGGCCGGCTGAAGGATACGGCCACCGTGCCGGTCGACGAGGATTGGCGAAAGATATGGCGCGCCGAGATTGCCCACGGGCCGGGGCGGTTGATCCGCTTGGCCGCCCCGAGTAGCGCTGAAATGTAACAAGATTCTCTCTTTCCCCTCTGCCCGGACCTGTACCGCATAGTCAAGGCACCGTGCGGTGCTGCCAGGTACCGACTTCAGGTCACGAACCGGCAACGATTCGGTAGCCGGACCGGCCGTGGCGGACCGGATATCCGTGATGTCGGTTGAGTCGGGGAGCAACGACTGTATCTGTGGGGTGGCGTGCTGCTCTTCTCTATCGCCACCCGCCTGAAGCTTCACCACGCGGACAGTCAGTGATCGCGGTGATGAGGTGGGGATACGGCGGGTTCGGGAAGGCACGCGGAACAAGGGGGCTGAACAATGGTGCCGACGTTGACGGCAGATGCCGTTGCGGTGGAGACGCAGAGCACGGTCGATTTCCCGGCGCTTGGGTCCGGGGTCGCCACACACACCAGGAACAGGGGCGCGGCGCGGCCCGCAGCGGGCGGCGCCATGCGCGACGCAGGGAACGAGCGCAACACCGTGGCCGAGCACGACACGGTGGTTGTACGGATCGACGCACGCGACCCGATCTCCGAAGCCGGCGTCCGGATGCAGCTGCGTGCGCGCAGCGAGATCCGGGTGGCACGGGTCGGCGAGCCCGCCGCGGTCGTCGTGGCAGTCACCGACACGGTCGACGAGGAGGCGACCCGCTGGTTGCGCGGGCTGCACCGGGCGGACGGCCTGCCGGTCGTGCTGGTCAGCGGGCAGGTCGACGGCCGGGCGCTTTCCGCGCTGGTCGAGGCCGGGGTCCGCGGGGTGCTGCGGCGGCACGAGGCGACCGCGGACCGGCTGGTCACCGCGGTGCGCGCGGCCGCGGCCGGACACGGCGACCTGCCGCCGGAACTGCTGCGCCAGTTGCTCGACCACCTCGCCGGGCTCAACCGGCAGGTGCTCAGCCCGCGCGGATACTCCTTCACCGGCCTGACCGAGCGGGAGCGCACCGTGCTCCAGTTGCTCGCGGACGGCCTGTCCACCCGCGAGGTCGCGTTGCGGCTCTCGTACTCGGAGCGCACGATCAAGACCGTGATCCAGGACCTGACGCTGCGCCTCCAGCTGCGCAACCGCACCCAGGCGGTCGCCTACGCGCTGCGCAACGGCTGGATCTGAAGCGCCCGGGCTTTACGAAGTCGACCCGTCCGGTGCCGATCGGTCACCGGCGGAAGACGAACTGATCGCCGAATGACGGTTGCATGGAGCCGCCCTCGACCACCACGGGGGCGGCTACGTGCGCGGGCAGCGCCACGATCCGCGCCGCGCCGAGGATCTCGTGCGGTTCGGCCAGGCAGTAGGTGTCGATGCGCCCCTGCGCGTCGGCGGACAGCGACGGCGCACTGACGGCGTCGGGCGAGCATTGCGACAGCGTCGCTCCGGCGGTGGTCTCCCACATGAGCGTGACCGGCTGGCCCGGTGGGAAGCCGGTGCCGGTGACGTGGGTGAGCATGCCATCGATGACGACCGCGGGGTTCGCGGCGAGCTTCGGCTTCTCGCGCGGCGGCGGCGACGCGCAGCCGGTGACCGTGATGGCGGCGCTCGCGGGCAGCGGCTGGAACTGGCTGACCGTCGACGTCGCCCCCGCCCGGAGCCACTGCGGGATTACCGGCGGCTGTCCGATCGCGGTCAGCTGGTGCGGGCCGCACGGCAGCGCGGGGTGGCTGGTCGCCTTGGTGAAGGCGCCGTTGGCGTCGGTGAAGACGCTGTCGAAGCTCGACTGGGCGTTGTCGATCGTGAAGACCACGTCGCGGTCGGGCGGATATCCGGTTCCCGTCACGGTGAACGAGTCCGTGCCGGCGCCAGAGCCAAACTGGTTCGGCGCGGCCTGCACGGTCGGGCAGTACACCGCGACCTGGGTCGAGGCGATGAAGTCGTTGTCGGTGTACCAGTCCACTTCGTTCTGCCCGCAGACCGCGATGCCGGCGGGTACGGGCACGTCCCCGGAGGCGTAGTTCCCGCTGCTGTCCGCGGTGCCGCTGACGATCTGCGTGTTCCCCATCGTGATGACGACCTGCGCGCCCGCGAAGGTGCCGCCGGCCCAGACGTCCATCGTGGTGAACTGGGCCAGGGTCGTCTCGTGCGGGTACACGGTGAGCGTGGGCGTCGTGGTCGCCGCGCGGGCGGCGCCGCCATAGACGACGCCGACGACGATGAGG
Source organism: Actinocrinis sp. (assembly GCF_035946395.1). NCBI lineage: Bacteria > Bacillati > Actinomycetota > Actinomycetes > Catenulisporales > Actinospicaceae > Actinocrinis > Actinocrinis sp. Next base: position 2,693 of record NZ_DASYZI010000414.1, on the reverse strand, counting down.
ACTAAGGACGCGGGCAGGACCAGGGGCACTGCCAGGCGGTGCGTGCGGTTCACGTGAGGGTGTGCGACGTGCCGCTCACCAGCACGGCGGGCGTGCACGAATTCGCGCCTCCCCCCGGCTTGTCGCAGGTGACCGAGATGCTCAGGCTCTGGTTCGCGCCGACCGTGATGGCCGTGACGAAGTGCAGGTCGTAGTCCCGGAAGTTCTCCATCCGGGTGTCGATCAGGGTGTTGCCGCCGCGGCTGATCACCAGCGAGCCGGTGTCGCCGTTCGGGTTCTGCAACACCAGGTCGGTGACCGCGAGCAGTTGGTGGTTGCCGGCGGTCAGGCTGTCGTCGCCGCCGGGCTTGAGCTCGATGGCGAACGCGACCGGGGCGGGCGCGTTCACGGCGGCCGGAGCGGTCGCCGACGCGGTCGGCGAGCCGGACGTCGAGGGGCTGGTGGTCGGGACGGTCGCCGAACCGCCGCCCGCGCCGGCGCCGCTTCCTGCGCCACCCCCGCCGCCGCCCGGAACCGAACCACCGCCGGGAGTCACGCCGGCAGCGGTCAGCGCCTGGTTGGTGGCGTTGGTGGCCGTGTCACGCACGACCGGCTTCAGCACGGTGAACCAGAGCACCGTCGCGGCGACCACCGCGAGCAGCGCAAGCAGCGCCGCGTTGCCGAGCCAGCCCGGGACGGCGGCCTCCTGAAGCAGGCTCGCGTCCATCGGGCCGGGGGTGTTGGCCGCCGACTCGGCATCGGCGGGGCGGGCCGCGACCGTGAAGCGGTGCAGGACGCTCGGCCCGCGCCAGAACCGGCGGCGGGCGCGGGTGCGCGCGGTGACGAACACGGCGGCGCCGGGGCCGACCTCGACGCGCGGCGGCTTGAGCGCCACGTCGACCAGGTCCTGGGTGTCCCAGCCGGTCAGGTCGACCAGCGCGGCGGCGTTGCCGAGGTTGTCCACCGCGACCTGGTACTTGCCGGCCCGCCTGCCGCGGGCGCGGCCCGTGCGCGGCGAGAGGTCGGCGGTCAGGACCGGGACGCCCGCGATGTCCAGCGCGCCCTCCTCGACCTGGGGGTGAGCCGGGTCCTCGTTCGAGGTGACGCGCACGGCGAACGGGCGCGGGCCGGGGGTGAGGCCGGGGCCGACCGGCGGGGTGAACCGGACCTTGGCGGTCTCGCTCTGGCCCGGGAACAACGAGAGTGCGGACGGCTCGACGACCGCCCAGGCGGCCGGATCGCCGAGGACTTCGAACGTGAACGAGTCCACCACGGCGCCGGTGTTGGTGACGGCGAGTTCGACCTCTGCTGCCTCGCCCGGCTTCACCGGCTGCACTGACGGAGTCAAAGACACTTCTGCTCCCATGTCAGGGAAGGTAGGTGCGCGCGGCGCGCGGCGGCAGCCACGCTGGGGCAGCGCCTCGGGTACCTCCGGGCTCCCCTTCGCGCTGCCCGATCGGGCGGCTGCGCCGGACCGTCCGGCTGCCCGATGCGGCCTGCCGCTGGCGGGCCCGCGGCGGCACGCTTCCCCCGTGATCCTTGAGACCGACCAGGCCCTGCTCGCCGTCACCAAGACGCGCGTGCTGGGGAACGCTGCGGTCACCGTCACCTTCGATCCTCCGGCGCGGCCGTGGATCCAGGCGCTCAAGACGCCGGCGGTGAACTTCTTCCTGTTCGACATCAGGGAGAACACCCACCGCCGCGATGTGATGTACGAGCAGGTCCGCGACGAGGGGGGAAAGGTCGTCGGGCACCGCCCGCCGGCCGTGCGGTACGACCTGCACTACACGGTCACCGTCTGGGGCGCGCCGATCGCGATGGAGCACCGGATTCTCGCGATGGTGCTGCGCTGTTTCGGCGCGCTCCCGACGATCCCGCGGCCGCTGCTGCCGGAGCCGCTGGCGCAGCTGCCGCACGACGTGCACCTGACCACGGCGGCCGGCACCAAGCGCAGCATGTTCCTCAACCTGGCGGGCGAGGTGAAGGCCGGCTTCGAGCTGACCGCCACCGTGGCCATGCCGGCGCCGGACCTGCCCGCCGCGAAGCCGGTCAACCAGGCGCAGGTGACCGTGGGGCCGAAGCCGACCGCGCCCGCGGCGCCCGCCGGTGCCGCCCCGGCGGCTGCCGCTGCGCCGGCCCCGGCCGCGTCGGGCACCGGCGCGCCCGAGACGCTCACCACCGCGAACGCCAAGCCGAGCCCGAGCCCGGATGCGGGCACAGGCGCCGAGGCGAACAAGACGAACGCCGACGCGAGTACGAACGCGAACGCGAATACGGATGCCCCCGCGCCGGCCGCGCAGCCGGAGCGACCAGTCCAGACCACCGCCGCGGCAGCAAGGCCGACGGCCGGAGCAAGCACCACCTGAGAGAGGGGAATCTGCGATGAGCGGACTAGAAGACATCCCGCTGGTCGGCGGGATCGCCGAGACGGCCATCCACGGCGCCGAGGCCGTCGGCCACGCGGTCGAGGGCGACTGGGACGGCGCGGCCCACGAGGCCTTCAACATGGCGGGCAGCGCGCTGCACACCGTGGCCGACGACGCCACCGGCGGCCTGTTCAGCGCGGCCGAGGGCGTCTACGACGCGGCGGCCCCGGCCTTCGGCCTGCCGACCTCGGACGACATCAGCCACACCATCGAGCATGGCGTGCAGGACGCCGGCAACGCCCTCGGCGACGCCGCGTACAACCTCCTGAACCCCAGCGACGACAGCGG
>NZ_DASYZI010000413.1:0-21033 GCF_035946395.1 Actinocrinis sp. | reverse complement strand
CCGAGGGTCAGGCTGATGGCGTACACGCCGTGGATGGAGGCCAGGTCCGGGTCGGGCATCGAGGTGAACACGCCGCCGAACCACTGCAACACCTGGGTGAAGGCGTCGGCGAACGAGTGGCAGATCGAGTCCCACGCCGAGTTGGCGACGTCTCCGATCGCGCTGCCTACGGCGGATTTGGCGTTCGAGGTGATGGCGCCCACCGCCTTGTCGGGCAGCGTGATCACGTCGGTCAGACACTGCCCGACGTTGCCGTCCAGGCAGCCGCCGCCGGAGCCGGTCTGTGCGAACCCCGCAGCGACCGCGATCATGGGGCACCGCCGGTCGTCGCGGCCAGAGCCTGCCAGCCCCGACTCACCGCGGTCTGGGTGTCCGGAGTGGCGGCCAGGCCGGAGTAGTCCTGGTCGGCCCCGCCGATGGCCGCGAGCTTCCAGTCCCCGCCGCTCCAGTGCATCCGGACCGGGAAGACGCCGGTGGTCTGCGCCATCCCGCCGCGGTCGTTGATGAACGTGCTCAAGGTCAGCAGCAGCACCAGGACGTGGTCCGCTGAGGCGTCGCGCAGCTGGTACATCTGCGCTGTGGTCTGGAAGGCGGTCGGCGGGGCTAGACGCCCGCTGGTGGGCAGGTGCAGATCGGCGCGCAGTTTGACGGTGCTGTCCGCGAGGTTCGTGGGAAGCGCCGTGTTGGCAGGGTCGCCTGCCAGGCGCATCACCGAGGCGGCGCAATCGGGGTCGAGGGTGGAGGCCACCGCGTCGAGGTACTGCGCGGCGGCGCTGATGGCGCCGACCGTGGTGTGCGGATAGCCGACCTCGATGCCGTTCGCCAGCCGAGCGCCCTGCACCAGGGTCACCGTTCCGGACGGGATGGGGATGGGGGACGTGCTCGGGGCGGGTGACGGAGTCGCCGGGTTCGCGCCGGTGCGCGTGTGGTGGAGCACGAGCAGCGGGACGGTGATCAGGGCGACGAGCAGCAGCGCGCCGACGGCGAGGGCTGCCGGGAGAATGCGCCTGGTGCCGATAAAGTTACGCATTGTGACTCCAAATGGCGGCAAAATGCCTGAGGACGGGGGCGGGTCTAGCCCAGGCCGTAGGAGGACGTGATCAGCGTGCCCGCCACGGCGATCACGACGGCACCGATCACGGCGCAGATCAGGGTGACCTTTCCGCGCTCGGCCATCTCGGCGCGGCGCGAGGTGTTGCCCAGCGCGATCATGCCCCCGGCGGTCACTGCGGCTCCGGCGCAGCACACCAGCGCGCCCCACTTGACCCACGACAGCAGTGTGACCAGCGCGTTCGACCCGTCAGGGGGCGCGGGCGCCGGATCGGGGACCACGCCCCCGGCGTGGATAGCCAACTGGGCGACGACCTGGTGGACGTAGGTCGCGATCATCATGCTCACCTGCTCCTTCACCTAATCGGGCGATGCCAGGCGGCCCGTGGTGCTAGCTGAGGTGCTGTTGCGTTTCACGGATTTCGGCCGACTGTTCATCTGGCTAAACGGATGAATCCACCATAAGATCCCCCATACCGGACGTGTCAACCACAGTGAGCGAGGTAGACTGAAATGAACCAGGAGTGTTCACGACAGGCGACAGCGTTCGCGCTGGTGGCGCCCCGAGAAGGGATCGACGATGAGCGAGCCGACGGCAGGCGCGCACGACGAGCCGACGCAGCCTGCGGCAACCGCCGAGCCAGAGGAGGAAGCGGCCGACAGCGGGAAGGCCGACCCCGGCGTCCTGGCTCTGCGGCTGCGGTACCTGTTCGAGAACAAGCGCAGACCCGACGGCAAGCGCTACTCCTACCGGGAAGTGCTCAAGGCGATCGACGAGCGCGGCGGCCCGTCGATGTCGGTCGGCTATCTCTCCCAGCTGGTCACCGGTGTGCGCACCAACCCGATGATGGACGCCGTCCAGGCACTTGCGAAGTTTTTCGGGGTGCCGCTGTCCTACTTCGACGCCCACGAGGACACCGAGGAGACCAACCAGCGCCTCAAGCTCGTCGCGGCACTCCAGCACGCCGGGGTACAGGACGTGGCGATGCGCACGGTCGGCCTGCCGCCGGAGAGCATCGACCTAGTCCTGAGCATGATCGACCGGGTACGCCAGGTCGAGGGACTGCCCCCGGCGCAGCAAACGCCGGACCAAGGCGAGTAGCACCCGCACGCAGGTCCGCGCGTCCACGCCGCTCGGTGTGTTTCGGCGAGGCGGGTGGACTGGGGTGAGCCGCGAGCAGTCGCGCCGCGCGTGCGAGGCGCTGGTCGACGCGATCGACCTGCCGGACCCCTTCGACCTGGCCGAGATGTGCGCCCGTCTCGGTCGGCAACTGGGCCGGCCTATCGTGCTGATGTCGCACGCCATGGTGCTCGGCGGCTTGTGCGGAACCTGGATGCGCACTGCTCAGGCCGACTACGTCTTCTTCGAAGAGGACACTTCGCTGCTGCACCAGCAGCACATCATCTTCCACGAGCTCGGGCACCTCCTGCGCCGGCACGAACCGGTCAAGGTCCTCGACGGCGATCTCGCGCGCACGATCGCGCCCGCAGTCGATCCGGGAGACGGGTTCCGCGTTCTGGGCCGTGACTCCTACAACGACGACGACGAATTCGACGCCGAACTGATCGCCACACTGATCCAGCGCCGCATCGGCCGACAGACAGTGCGCGAGCAACCGGCGGCCACCGACCCCACCGCCAGCGAGATCATTGCCCGCATCTCGCACTCCCTGTCGCGAGGTGAGCGATGAACACGACCCTGTACCCGCTGTGCGCCCTGTTCGCCTGGATCGTCGTACTCGGCACCGCCAGACATCTGCCGACGATGCGCAGGCAACCGGCGCGGCTGGCCACCTGGGCGCTCTACCTGTTCTTCGCCCTGATCTTCACCACGGGATGGGCGGTGGTCTGGCACAGGATCGACGGCTGGACTGGCCTGCCGGAGGCGAACACGCTGGTCACGATGTGCTGGGTCGTGTGCTACAGCGCGAGCGCGCTGGTGCTGCTGCAACTGTGGTCCTATCCACCCGACCGGGCACGTCGGCTGGCCGCGTTCACTGTCGTCGCCGCGGTGCTCGTCCTGCTGGCGATGCTGGGGCTGTTCCTGCGCAGCGACGCCGTGCACCATCGCCAGAGTTCGTTCACCCAGTGGTACGGCGGATCGGCCCAGTACACGGCGTACCTGCTGGTCTACCTGACCGCGTACACGAGCGTCGAGGTCGAGATCATCCGGCTGTGCCGCCGCTACGGCAGGCTGACCACGCGCAGCTGGCTACGCGTCGGCCTGATCACCGCCAGTGTCGGCGCCGCGATCGGCCTGCTCTACTCCCTGACCCGGCTGGCGGATCTCGCGGCGGCACACCTGGGCGTGGACATCGGCGCCGGGGAGAACATCGCCGAGGTCGGTGCCGGTCTCGGCGCGCTGCTCGTCATGATCGGGCTGACCCTGCACTCCTGGGGACCTCGCATCTCCACAGCGCTGCTGCGCACCCGCCGCCTTATCGCCTACGCGCGGCTGCGACCGCTGTGGGCTACCTTCTACGCGCTCGATCCGTCCATCGCATTTGACGACCAACGCCGCGCGAGTTCCCGGCCCAACCTGGACAGGGCGCGAGCAGCGCGGCGCATCCTGAAGGACCCGGAATTCCACGTCGCTCGCCGCGTCGTCGAGATCCGCGACGGCATCCTCACACTGCGCCCCTACGAGGACCCCGCCTTCGCGCAGCGCGCCCGCGCGCACTACAGCGACCGTGGGCTGGCCGGCGGCGACCTGGACGCGGCCGTGACTGCGGCCCAGATCCACGCCGCACTGCATCGTCCCGGCAGATCGCCGCGCCGCAAACAGCCGCCGTCTTCCACGGTGGGCAACACTCCGGCCGACCTGGATTCAGAGCTGGCGTGGCTGCTGAAAGTCACGTACCACTTCACCCGGCAACCCGACGCCATCGCCCAGAGCGCCCAGCCCAGCCCCACGCCTACCGGAGGCAACCCGTGACCCAAGCCCCGCCCTTCACCGAACCGATCGAGATGGTGCCGCACCTGGCCGGCTGCCCCTACGCCGCGTACGCGCGGCTGCGCGAGGACGGCGGCGTGCACCGGGCGGTCAAACCCGGCGGCGGCCAGGTCTGGGTGATCAGCCGCTACGAAGACGTCAAAGCCCTGCTCGCAGATCCGCGCATGTCCATCCAGGCGCGCAACTCCCGCCACGGCTACCAAGGCTTCGGCCTACCCCCCGCCCTCGACGAGCACCTGATGAACGTCGACGACCAGGCACACGCGCGCCTGCGCCGCCTGATCTCCTCCGCATTCACCCCACGCCGCATCGACGCCCAACGCGACCGCATCCAGGCTGTCGCCGACGAGCTGATCGACACGGTCCGGCCCTACGGCCGAGCCGACCTCGTCGCGGACCTGGCCGCACCGGTCCCGGTCGCCGTGATCTGCGACCTGCTGGGCATCCCGCAAGCCGACGGAGCGGCCTTTCAGACCTACACCCGCTCCTTGATGACGCCGAACGACCCGAACCGGCCCTCAACCCGCGAGCTGGTCGACGGGATGCACACCAGCCTGCTGAACCTGATCGCACGCAAACGCAGCGAGCCAGCCGACGACCTGCTCACCGCGATGATCACCGCCCGCGACGGCGAGGACCGGCTGACAGAGAACGAACTGACCTCGCTCGCCTTCCTGATCCTGTGGGCGGGCTTCGAAACCACAGTCCACCTGATCGCCAACGGCATCGCCACCCTGCTGACCGAACCACACCTCGCTGACATCGTGCGTGCCGAGCCCGACCCGCACACCACGCGCATGGCCGCGCTCGTCGAGGAACTACTGCGCCGCGACGGACCCATGCTCACCGCGATCCGCCGGTTCCCCCTCGAAGATGTGCACCTGGGCAACAGGACCGTACCGGCGGGTGAAACCGTCCTGCTCTCCCTCGCCTCCGCCAACCGCGACCCGCAACACGTCGCCGACCCCAACGACATCGACTTGGACCGGCAAGGCGCCAGCCACCTCGGCTTCGGCCACGGACCGCACTACTGCCTCGGCGCGCCTCTGGCCCGCATGGAAGTACGCATCGCGCTGTGGACCACGATCCACCGGCTCCCGGACCTGACCCTCGCCGTCCCCGAGCACGAACTGCCGTGGAAAGTCGACCACCGTCAACATGCCCTGACCGCGCTGCCCGTCAGCTTCGCCACGCAGCCTGCCCGATGAGGGAGAAGCCATGTACGTCAAAACCGCCATAGTCGCCGCCATATCCGCGCCCCTGGCCGTCATAGCCTCCCTCGCCGCCGTCGCAGGAGCCATCGCCACAGCGCCGGACACGAGCACCGGCTCCATATGCACAGCCGGCGCCCCAGGCTCGCCGACCAACACCCCGAACCTCAACGCCGCTCAACTCGCGAACGCCCAGATCATCGCCCAAGTCGGCGTCAGCATAGGCGTGCCGATGCCCGGCGAAACCATCGCCATCGCCACCGCGCTGCAAGAATCCGACCTGCAAAACCTCAACTACGGCGACCGCGACAGCCTCGGCCTGTTCCAACAACGCCCCTCCCAAGGCTGGGGCACCCCCGCCCAGATCCTCACCCCGACCTACGCGGCCGAGCAGTTCTACAAGCACCTGCTCCAAGTCCCCGGCTGGCGCTCGATGCCTACCACCGACGCGGCCCAGGCCGTCCAGCGCAGCGGTTTCCCGACCGCCTACGCCAAATGGCAGACCGAAGCACAGGCACTCGCCACCGAGTTCACCGGCAACCTGACCTGCACACCGGCCGACTCCGGCGACAACACCCCCGCGATCGCCGCCGTCAACGCCGCCCACTACCGCATACCCGCAGGCACCCCGGCCCCCGTCGTCGCCGTCATCAACTTCGCCCTCGCTCAACTCGGAAAACCGTACGCCTTCGGTACAGCTGGCCCCGTCTCCTACGACTGCTCCGGCCTCGTGCAGGCCGCCTACGCCACCATCGGCGTGCACCTCCCACGCACCACGTATGACCAGGTCAAAGTCGGATCACCCGTGTACGGCACCGACCACCTACGACCGGGTGACCTGCTGTTCATCCCCGGCACCGACGGCACCCCGCAAGCCCCCGGACATGTCGGCATGTACCTCGGAGCCGGACTCCTGATCCAGGCACCCCAGACTGGCGACGTAGTCAGGATCTCCCCCCTTGATCAATGGACTACATCGATCTCCGCGGTTCGACGCATCGTGAAACAGGATTAATTGCATTGGATGCAACATTCCGCTCTTTTCTGTATGGGCTGTGACCTGCGTAGATGTGAAGCAGGGTGTAACGCCTTCGGGTGGTTGACCTGCGGGCCCGTGTCCTGATGCCTCGTTGTTGCGTTGGGTGCAACGGAGGTGAAGCGGATGGCGCGGGAGTCCGGGCTGGCGGGTTCGGCGGCGGGGGTGCTCGACGGCGGGGTGCGGTTGCTGCATCCGGAGCCGGGCGTGTTCGACGCGATGATCGAGGGCTGGTGCCGGCAGCAGCGAAGCCGGTATCTGCGCGAGTCGACGATCGCGCCGCGGGTGAGCGTGATGCGCCGGCTCGCGGCCTTCAGCGGCCAGTACCCGTGGCAGTGGACGGCGCAGGAACTGGAGGCGTTCTGCACGCATCTGGGTTCGGGGTCGGATCGGGTGGCGTTCTCCACGCTGCGCTCGTATCAGAACACGATCCGGCTGTTCTGCGAGTACGTCACCGATGCGCGCTACGGCTGGTCCGCCGAGTGCCTGGAGCGGTTCGGCCAGGCACCGGTGCAGATCGCGCACGAGTGGAACACCGTCGCCCACGTCGCCGAGTACGAGGGTGATCCGCGCCGCCGTGCGCTGACCTATGACGAGGTGCAGGCGCTGTTCGACGCCGCGGACGGGCGGGTGGAATCGATCCGTTCGCTCGGGCGCAAAGGCGCGTTGGCCGCGTTGCGCGACGCGGTGCTGCTCAAGACCGTCTACGCGTTCGGGTTGCGCCGCCGGGAGGCGGTAATACTGGATCTGCCCGACTTCCGGCGCAACCCGCGGGCTGGTCACCTGGGGGTGTTCGGCTCGGCGCAGGTGCGCTACGGCAAGGCCTCGCGCGGCACCCCGGCCAAGCGTCGCACGGTGCTGACGGTGCCGGAGATGGACTGGATCGTCGAAACGCTCGCGGCCTGGCGCGATGAGGCTCGTCCGCTGCTGTCCCCGAGGGCGCACCCGGCGCTGTTCGTCACCGAGCGGTGCGGCCGGATGCAGGTGCGCCACGCCAACGAGGCGTTCAACCGGGCGGCGGCCGACGCGAACCTTCCCGAGCAGCTGGATCTTCACTGCCTGAGACACTCGTATGTCACCCACTTGCTGGAGTTCGGGTATCCGCCGCTGTTCGTGCAGCAGCAGGTCGGCCACTCGCACGCGGCGACCACCGCGACGTACACCTCGGTTTCGGACGAGTTCCGCAACCGGCTGATGGACCAGGCGCTCGCGCGCTTCCCGCAGCTGGGGCGGACCGGGTGACCCGGTCGATGGGGTATGTGTGGCATCTGCGGCTGCGCATGGCCGAGCGCGGGATGTACCAGACCTCGGATCTGGTGCCGCTGCTGGCAGAACGCGGCGTGCACCTCTCGCGCGAGCAGGTCTTCCGGCTGGTCACCCAAACCCCGCAGCGATTGAGCATGGACATCCTCGCGGCGCTGTGCGACATCCTGGAACTGGCCCCGAACGACCTGATCGAAGTCACCCGCGTCAACGCGCAGATCGCCAAGACCGGCACCGACGATGCGCCCGCGACGCGCCCGGCAGCGCGGCATACCACGATCCGCCGCCCGGAAGGGCTGTGAACGCCCGGGGCGAGCGCGTCGCGCCGCCGGACCCGGCGGTGCTCGACCGGCACGCGATGGGGATCTGCGCTTTGATCCCCGAGCTCGGCTTCCCGACCGTACGCACGGCGCTGCAGGAGTTGGCGAACACGCGCAAGGCCGCCGCGCAGCTCGGCCACCACTTGCAGAGCGCCGCCACACTGATGGACAGCCCGTCCTCCGCGGTACCGGCCGTGCTCATCCGCCTGGCCCACCGACTTCAGCCGTTCGCGCCGGGGCGCGTCGTGTTGCCGACCTGCGTCGGGTGCGGGCGGGCGCAGCCGCGGCTTCCCGGCGTCACCGCGACCGGGCGGCTGTGCCACACCTGCGCCATCCGCACCTACAAGCCGGCCTGTGCCACCTGCGGGAAACCCACGAAGCTGCAAGACGCGGGCGGGGCATGGCGATGCCGCGCGTGCCGTGGACGGGCGCGTCGCAGTGCCGCGCGAGCGGAGCGGGGCAGGCCGAAGGGACCCTGCGCGAAGTGCGGGAAGATCCGTTGGATCATGAAGTGGATCGAGGATGACGCCGGTCTGTGCGGCTCGTGCAATCCGTACCAGCCACCGAAGTCCACGTGCATCGGCTGCCGACGGGAGCGGCCCGTGCACGCCCGCACCCCCGACGGCCCGATGTGCGCCAGCTGCCACAAGCGACCCGCGCGCCCCTGCGGAGTGTGCGGGAAGGTCGGGCGGCTCTACCGGCGCGAGCGCGACGGACAACCCGCCGTATGCGCCGCCTGTCATCAGAAACCGAAGACGGTCTGCGAACTGTGCGGCAAGCTGCGCGAGTGCGCGGCCAACCGCGAACGCGACGGCGCCTCGATCTGCGCGGCCTGCCGCGCGAAGAAGATCGAGTGCGCCCGGTGCGCACGCACCCGCTCCCTGGGGGCGTACTTCCCGCTCGGAACCGTATGCGACAGCTGCTACACCGCGATCCGCCGCAAGATCACCGAGTGCCCGGCCTGCGGCCGCCGCCAGCCCCTGATCGGCAAGGCGAGCGACGGGACGCTGATCTGCGGCCCGTGCGCGGGACGGGAGGTGGACTACGCGTGTGCGCGCTGCCGGAAGGTCGCACTCAAAGGCGCCGGCGACAACCTGTGCTACCAGTGCGCGGTCGCCGACCGCATCGCGGCGCTGCTGCGCGGGTACCTCGGACCGGATCGCGAGCAGGTCGCGGCGGCGTTGGCGGCCGGGCGCACCGGCGAGGCCGTGTGGCAGTACCTGCAGCCCGGCAAACCCGCCACCCGCCTGCTCGAACAGCTCGTGGCCGCCAAGCTGCCGTTCAGCCACGCGCTGCTCGACGGCCAACCGCAGAACAACACCTTGCACCGGCTGCGCGCGATCCTGATGCACGGCGGCGTGCTGCCCGAGCGCGCCGACCACCTGGAGCGACTCGTCCCCTGGCTCGACGAGCAACTTGCGAATCAGCCCACGCACATCGCCCACCCAGTCCGCACGTGGATGCACTGGCGCGTGCTGCGCCGCGCCCGCAGACGCCTGGCGACCCGCCCGTTCACCCCTGCCGCCGCACACTTCGCCCGCTCCCAGGCCCTGGCGACCCTGCGCTTCCTGACCTGGATCGACAACAAAAACCTGAGTCTCGCCGCGCTGACCCAGGCCGAGCTGGAACGCTGGCTGACCGCCGAGGGCGGACCGAGCGCCCCGTACATCCGCGACTTCATGGCCTTCGCCGCCCAGCGAGGCCTCGCCCAGGAATTGACCGTACCCGAGCGCGTCGCCGCCGACCCGCTCACCGCCCTGGAAGACGACGAGCGATGGCACCACCTGCGCCGCGCTCTGACCGAGGAGAGCCTGCCGATCGACCTGCGCGCCCTCGGCGCGCTGATGCTGCTCTACGGCATCCCGTTCACCCGTATCAGGGAACTGCGCACCGACGACCTCGACCAACGCGACGACGGACTGCACGTGGCCCTCGACCGGCGCGACGGACACCGCCTGCGCCTGGCCGACCCGGTCGCCGACCTGCTCACCCGCCACCTTCACCACGCCCACGGCGAGATCACCCCAGGACGATGGCTGTTTCCCGGCGCCCTGCCCGGCCAGCCCGCCTCCGAGGGACTGCGCGCCCGCCTCTCCCGCCACGGCTTCCCGAACCTCGCCCGCGCCCGCGCCGCCGCACTGATCACCCTGCTCCAAGACGTGCCGCCCCCGGTACTGTGCGCGCTGCTGGGCATCAGCTCGACCACCGCCGAACGCTGGGCACGCCACGCCCAACCCGACTGGGCCGCCTACCTGCACGCCCGCAGCACGACGGCCGATCCTGGCAAGGCCAACCCGACGTAACTTAGAGCACTGAATTCGCGCCCGTGCCGCGAGGCATAGAAGCACGAGTCGAGGGGTAGCCAGTCGATAAGCGTTCTTCCAGGAGGAGGCATCGGCCGGTAAGAGCGCTGCGACCCGCTCCCTTGGGGGGAAGCCAGCAGACGCTGGCACCGGGCGCACTGGAACCCGCACGTTCTCACGTGCCGGGACTCTGGTGTGCCTACACCGTGGATCCCGGCAGAAGGGATCCACCCCATGGGTGTGCTGGGAGCGGTCGACGCAGCGCTGGGCTTCGCCACCGCCGTGATGGCCTTGGGCCTGGAAGTCCTCCGGATGGCACGGAGCCGCCGTGAGCGAGGACTGCCCGCCCCACGGGAGGAGCAGCCAAAAACTCCACCATCCACCGACAGATAGCACATGTCCGGCCCAGGGTCGGCCGCCACGCTCGCCGGCGGCCGACCACTGCTGCCTATCGCCAGACGAATACAGCAGGGTTTGAATACAAGCGCTCCGCCAGTTTGAGCGCCCTGCCGACCGAGTCAAGCCTCTGAAGCATTCGGACGCCGGACCGCAACCTCACATGGCGTCTGCGGCGACAAAGCCATCTCTCCCCAACGGACGGAGACACGCCCATGAACTGCCACGCCATAACTCCGGAGCCAGGCGCAGGCCCGGAAACCCTACGGACCTTCAGTTTCGGTGGCGGAGTTCAATCAGTGGCCTGTCTTGCCCTGGCCGCCACCGGACGAATCGACTACCGCACCTTCCTGTTCGCCAACGTCGGTGACGACTCCGAACACCCCGCAACCCTTGCCTATCTCAACCAGTACGCCAAACCATACGCAGCCGACCACGGCATCGAACTGATCGAGCTGCGCCGCACACGCCGCGACGGCAGCACCGAGACGCTCTACGAACGCCTGACCCGCCCAGGATCCCGATCGATACCGATCCCGGTAAGGATGAGCAACGGCGCACCCGGCACCAGAAGCTGCACCGCCGACTTCAAGATAAGAGTGCTGGCAAAGTGGCTGAAAGCACACGGCGCGAGCCGAGCCAACCCGGCCACCGTCGGCATCGGCATAAGCCTCGATGAGATCCAGCGCGCCAACAACAAACGTGAGGAGCCCCACGAACGCATTCACTACCCACTGCTGGACCTCGGTCTGCGGCGGGCGGACTGCCACCGCATCATCATCCGGGCCGGCCTACCTATACCCCACAAGTCGGCCTGCTGGTTCTGCGCATTCCACCGTCCGTCCACCTGGGCAGACATGCGACGCGACGAGCCGGAACTGTTCGAGCGGGCATGCTACCTGGAGGATCACCTCAACGAGCGCAGAGCAGAACTCGGCAAGGATCCGGTATACCTCACCGGTTTCGGCAAGCCACTGGACAAAGCGATCCCGGGCGGCCAGCTGACTCTTCTCGACGGACACGACGAGAGCAGCCTCTGCGATTCCGGCCGATGCTTTACATGATTGAAGAACAATGCGGCTCACTATAAAATCTGAGCCGCGCGGGGCAAATTCGCTAAAGCTACTCAATATTGTCGGCGAGACTGTGGAAAATTCAGTAATGAGGAATGAGGATGCATGATGGGCGAAATGGTTGGGCTGTCTCGGCGCAGGGCGGCCGAGCGCGCTGAATCGACCTCGGGTGAGCCCACGACAAGCCCGCCACTAGGTGAAATAAGTAAGGCAATGGATATTCACTTCAGGTCGCGCGAGACGCTGCGCTCTCGTCGCGGCAACGCATTGGAGCTTCGCCTCCGGCCGTGGCACAGTGCTGCATCTGGCTGCACATGTCCTCAGGCCCAACCGTCCCGGCTGAGCGTGGGAACAGGCGCCCGTGCGCCGAGAGTGCGCCAGCCTGTTCCGCGGGCCAGAGAATACGCCCTTGACCTGCATGGATACTCTTCAAGTCTACTGCCCTCTCAAGGCAGTAGCGCGGGTTCGAATCCCGTCGGGGCTACCAAAAAATGACACCCCCTCAACTGAGGGGGTGTCATTTTTGCACGTCAAGCGGCATCTTTGCTGATCGGGCCAAGGACCGGTTCTACTCGCCAAGGACGGCCAGATCGGTCCTTCTCGCCGTGTCCTTGCACGTCAGGAAAGCTTTTGCGGTTGCGCGGGTTCGTAGCCCGGGGGTTACCGTTCAGATCGGTCCTCGCAGAACTTCTCTGGCGCTGGCTGAGAAATGGTGTTGCCGCGATGTCGTTCCGCGCTGAACTGTGAGTCCGGGAACAGCGGCGTCGACCACTTCATACCGGGCCTCGCCGTGGACCGCTCCACCTCCGGCAGCGGCGCGCACCTCGGTTTGGCCTACTACTTCTACCCGGTCTCCAACTGCTCCTCGAGCGCCTGCCGGCTCGACGTCGGATTTATCTCCTCCCCAACGGCAGCGCGAGCTGGACCGCGTCCACCCAGCTGGCCGGTCCGATGAACCTGTCGTGGCTGCCGAGCACGACTCAGGGAGTCATGGTCGGCGACTACATCTCCAGCTCCTACGGCAGCGGTACCGCGCACGGCGTGTTCGAGGTCGCCGCCGCGCCCAACGGCACAGTCTTCAACCAGGCCACCTACACGCCCGCCGCAGGTCTGGCCCGGACGCTGGCTCCGACCCCCGGTGCCGTTACCCTGACGCCCGCGGGCCTGGACCGTCCGGTGCCCGGTGTCCAGTCCGACCACCCGGCGGCCGGGGTCGCCCTCACCGGCGGTTGACCGCGGCAACCCGTCCGGTGGTGGCTACGGAGCCACTTGGAGCTGAGATGTTCCGACGAACGGCGGGATGAACGACGGAAGAGTGATGAACGTGCCGACCGTGCCGGTGTAGTGGCCCGTGGCCCACGGCACCGTCACGGTGGCATCGAAGCCGCCTAGGCCGTTGAGGATGACGTTGTGGATCACGATGTCGGCACCGTTCGTCTCCCACCACACGGTGCCCTTGTCCGACACCGCGCCGCCGCCGTGACCGCAGTCGGCGCCGTGGTAGTCGCCTGTGTGGTCTCCGCTCAGCTCGATCCACAGCCACGCCCCGCCACCCTGCGGGCCGGGTACGTTCGCTGACAGTTCGATCTGGCGCACGGCGCTGCTGCCGTAGTCCGCCGCGGCGGGGCCGGCGACGGCGACCACGCCCGCCGCGGCGAGCGCTGCGGCCGTGAGCGTCGTGGTGAACTTTGAAATGTACATGGAATCCACCCCCAGGGACGGAGCGACCTCATTGTGCGCTCCGCTTAGCGCAGCCAAGAATGCATGAACTGAAATATGGCCGCTAATAAAGACGTAAGTATGGTTCTAGTCCGATGGCGGATGGCCGTCAAGGATGGGCTGCAAAGCCTGACCCTGTTACTCCACTCGGGTTAGTCCGATACGGAAAGCCTGCACGCCACATCCGTGCGGTGCCGGACACCCGTATCTCGGATGCCTGGCACCGCGTCACGCATTTCGTCAGGCCGCTGTCTTCAGGCCGCGCAATTGCTCAAGCTGTCGTATCGGTTACGGCATCGGCGTCGACCAGAGGCCGCGGCCGTGTGTCGCGACGTACAGCGTCTTGCTATCAGGGCTCGATGACAGGTAGACGGCCGTCGACGTCGGGAGGTTGCCGGCGGCGGTGATGTCGGTCAGGCCGAGGCGCTTCCAGTGGCCCGGACCGTCCGCGCTGACTTCGTCGACGAACACGCCGAGGTCGGTGGCGACGACGATGGTGCCGTCCGGGGCGATCAGCGCTCGGTTGGCCGGGGCGTCCGGGAACGAGTCGGCCGCGGTGGCCGCGCCGCTGACGTCGGTCCACGTGGCGCCGCCGTCCGTTGTGCGCCAGATGTGTCCGTAACCGGCCCCGGGCGCCTCGTGCCAGGCGCGCGAGAAGCCGGACAGGGTTACGTACACGCTCCCGCCGCTGGAGTCGGCCGGGTCGATCGTGACGCCGGAGATGTACCGGTTCGGGAAGTCGGACGGCAGCGTGATCTGGTGCCAGCTGCCGCCGTAGTCGGTGAGGATTCCGCGCCCGAAGGCGCTGCTCGGGTTGCAGGCGCCGCACCAGGCGGCCCAGATCACGTGGTTCCGGCTGGCGATGGCGGTGATCGAGTGCCCCGCGCCGGAGTCGGCCAGTTGCTGCCAGTCGGCGCCAGACGTACTGCTCCAGGTCTTGGTGTCGCCCCAGACGTATTCGCCGCCCGCGACCCAGAACCCGGAGTCCTTCGTGTCGGCGGCGAACGGCGCGATGAACCGCGCGTTCGGGTCGCTCGGGGCGATGCCGGTGATCGCGGACGGGGTGCCGTCGTCGTTGGCGGTGTAGCCGCAGTTGTTGGTCAGCGACATGGCCAGGTTGGTGTACTCGCCCACCGTCTGGCAGCCGTTGGCCGGGTTGACCAGCTGGTCGCCGCCGTCGCCGCCGAACGGCTCGGACATCTCACCAGCCGGGTTCAGCTGTTCGGTCACCGGCGTCGTCGTGCCTGGATAGGTGTACTGGTACGTTGATCCCTTGGGCGAGAGGAAGGAGACGCCGTTGTCCTGCAGGCCGCCCCAGACTGCGGTGCCGCCGCTGGACAGGGCGCCGACGCCGACCGAGTAGTACTGGAGGGTGCGCAGCATCCCGCTGGCGTTGAGGTTGCGCCAGCCGGGGGTGGTCTGCGTCGTGGGCCGGGCGTAGATGCCGCCGTCGTTGCCCGCGTAGACCTCGGGAGCATGTCCCGGCCAGGAGCTGAAAGCGAGCGCGTGCTGGTCGGAGTGCATCACGTTGCCGTCGCAGGTGTTCTGCGCGAGCGTGTAGCCGAAGCAGGGCAGGCCGAAGTTCCAGTAGCGGCCGACCGTCTGCCAGCTCGCGCCGCCGTCGCGGGACTCGTAGAGCTCTTCGAGCCCCAGGTAGACGTGGTTGGGGTCGGCTGGGTCCACGGCGAGCGACTGGTCGTACCAGGCCTGGACGCCGGGCTGGTAGCCGGGGCCGATCAGCGTCCGTTTCATCGCCGAGCCGCTGTTGGCCAGCACGCTGGAGGTGGCGATCTGGTTGTACGGCCCGTCGATGTTCCCGGACGGGGAGACGAACACGCCCGCCAGCACGGTGTTCGAGCCGGCCTTGTTGATCAGCGTAGGTGATTCCATCACCACGTACAGGCGGCTGCCGTCGGCGGAATAGGCGAAGGTCGCGTTCCCGATGTCCTTCGGGTTGATCGCGCCGGTCGGGTTGGCCTCGGACCAGGTGGTGCCGCCGTTGCCGGAGTAGTAGAAGCCGTTGTAGGCGCCGCCGCTGCGCCAGGCGACGTTCGCCACCAGCGACCGTCCGGAGCTGCCCGGCTGGACCGCGACGTCCGAGGCGATGTCGGCGAACGTGCTGCTCACGCCGCAGGTCACCCCGCTGACACCGATACCGGCGCAGGGTGCCAGGACGGCAACCCACGCGCTCGCCGGGGAAGCTGTCAGAGTCCTGCGGTACACGCCGTGCGAGGTGACCGCGAAGACGTATCCGGCCGCGGTATCGAGCCGGATCTCGTGGATCGAGCTGCCGTCGAGCTCGCCGCCGCCGACCCGGTTGGCCGACGAGAAGCTCCCGGTGACCGGGTCGGCCAGCCGGTAGACGCCGGAGCCGGCGTAGTTGTCCGAGGCCGTGGTCGCCTCGCCGGTGCCGAGCCACAGCGAGCCGTCGGGCATCAGCGCGAGCGAGCCGACCGACAATGCGGGCAGGTGGTCGGCGATCGGGGTCCAGGTCGCGCCGTCGTCCGTGGAGCGGAACACCCCGCCGTCGGCGCCGCCCGCGTACAGCGCGCCGACGTGCGTCGGATCGACGGCGAGCGCCGCTATCCGTCCTGCGGAGTAGCCGGCGCTGCCGCCCGAGTTGGACGCGTTCTGATCCCGAAAGTGCAGCGCGTCGGAGTCGTACGGCTGCGTGGTCACCTCAGAAAAGGTGCCGGTACTGACAGGCATCTGAGTGACATGGTTCCACGCCGCCGTGTACGCGCCCGCGGTCACGGTGCCATCCGGCGAGAGCCGCGGATCGTTGAAGGCGCTCAACGCGCTCATCAGGTCGTCGGATTCGCCTCCCGCCGATCCGGCCGTGCCGGTACGACCGCCGCTCGGGGTGTCGGCGTCAGCCGGAACCGCCGCCCACGCCGCCGACGCGATCACCGCGCCGAGGGACAACGAGATGAGCAAGATCCTGCCAGGTCTCAAGGCCGGTCGGCCCATGTCTTCTCCTGCCCGGCGAGTCGGAGCCTGGTGGGACCCGCCCGCCTCGTTGAGGGTAGCCGGTGCTTAGCAACAGGCGGATTACCCGGCGCGGCTGTTACGCTCCCGGGCGGCGGCATGGTGACGGCGGTATCCCCGCCGCGACTACCCACAGATCGCGGCGGGGATACCGCTTTGTGCGGCGGATGCCGCGTCCGTAACGGCACGGACGGCTGCCTGGCATCCGCATGAGCGCCCGCGCCGACGGGGGGACCGGCACGGGTGCGGGCTCCTTGCTGTATTCCGGGCGGTTAGAACCGCATCAGCGGAATCGGTGACGAACAGGGGGCGATCGCGGCCGAGGCGTTACACCCGCCGTGGACCCTGGCGCATCGGCGACGGCGGTCCGGCCGATAAACAGCCCACTTACGTCCGCTGTATCCCCGAGGGCAGGTGTGTAACGCGACACCGACGGTGAACGCCTGTTCCGTAGCGTGCGATTCCAAGCCTGACCGGTGGAGTTGCGCGCTGCGCTTCCGCACGCCGCCCGGACCCACAGGCACCTGCGGGAGGGCGCTGCTCACCCACACATCAGCGCACGTATTCTCTCTAGGAGCATTCATGCGCCATCGCGCTCGAATACGCCTTCTGGCCACAGCGGTCGCCGCCGCGCTCCCCGTCCTGGCGTACACCACCACCTCGGCCTCCGCCTCTCCGGCCACATCAGAGGCCGCACATTCCGTGCGGGTCTGCGCGGCCCCGACCCGTGGATACGCGGCCTGCCACGCCTGGGTCCGCACCGACAGCACGGCCGCGCGCGTCGCCCCGAACGCCACTCCGTCCGGATACGGCCCCAGCGACCTGCAAAGCGCCTACAGCCTGCCCTCCGCCACCGCCGGCTCCGGGCAGACCGTGGCGATCGTCGACGCCTACAACGACCCGACCGCGGAAGCCGACCTCGGCGTCTACCGCGCCCAGTTCGGGCTGCCGGCCTGCACCACCGCCAACGGCTGCTTCAAGAAGGTCAACCAGACCGGCGGCACGAAGTACCCGAAGACCAACAGTGGCTGGGCCCAGGAGATCTCCCTGGACCTGGACATGGTCTCCGCGGTCTGCCCCAACTGCCACATCGACCTGGTCGAAGCCGGCAGCGCCTCGTTCACGAACCTCGGCACCGCGGTCAACGAGGCGGCGAGCCTGAGCCCGAGCTCCATCAGCAACAGCTACGGCGGATCCGACATCTCCGACGCCAGCGCCCCCTACTACAACCACCCCGGCATCGCGGTGACCGCCAGCAGCGGCGACAGCGGCTACGGCGTGCAGTTCCCGGCCTCCTCCCACTACGTGACCGCGGTCGGCGGCACCAGCCTGACCCGCTCCGGATCCACCTGGAGCCAGACCGCGTGGAGCGGCGCCGGCTCCGGATGCTCCGCCCAAAACACCGCGCTGAGCGGCCAGGCCGGCGCCAACACCGGCTGCGCGCTGCGCGCGGTGGCCGACGTGTCCGCGGTGGCCGACCCGAACACCGGCGTCGCGGTCTACGACTCCACCCCCTCCCAGGGCCAGAGCGGCTGGCTGGTATTCGGCGGCACCAGCGTCGCCTCGCCGATCATCGCGTCCGTCTACGCGCTGGCCGGCAACACCGCCAGCATCGACAACAACTACCCGTACACCCACAGCTCAGCGCTGACCGACATCACCTCCGGAAGCAACGGCACCTGCCCCACCTCCCAGTGGTGCAACGCCGGGCCCGGCTGGGACGGACCGACCGGCCTGGGCACCCCCAACGGCACCGGCGCGTTCTGACCCGCGGAACCATCACGTAGCAACACGCTTGTAAACCCGTGGGTGGGCCTCGCGGTGTGGCCAGGGCCCACCCACCGGCAGCCGTGCGGTTGCAGCGTTTTCGACTGAACCTCATCACCACCGAATCCGTTACCGTTTCGCCTGGCGTCGGCGCGGCCGCGCGGCCGATGCAGCGAGCGCTCGGCGCGAAGAACGAAGGAGGAGCTATGCGACGGCTCATCGCACTCGGAATCTTCACTGCCGCGCTCGGCATCGCGGGCGCGGTGCCCGCGTCGGCCGCGAGCAACCCCAGCGGCACAGGGCTGCCCAGCCAGTCCTGCCAGTCGATCGAAGCGGCCGGCGGAACGGTACCCGGCAACTCGGCGAGCTCCCCGGGTTCTCCGTTCAACGAGCCCGGGATCAACAGCGGCAACGGCGGCGTCGGCGGCCAGAACTACAGCCAGACCTCTCAGTACGACGTGGCCTGCTACCAGGTCTCCCAGCACTGAGCCGCGTCAACGGCGGGCTCGGCGACGGGCCCGCCCGACTCGACGTGCCTATCGTGGTGACGGCGATGGCGTGTTGACGTTCATCTTCGCCTGAAGCTGCGCGAGCAGCGCTTGCACCTCTCGTTCGACCTGGTCGGTCTCGACTCCGAGAGCGCGGCCGATGTGCATCGACCAGATCTCCGAGCGGATGTTGGTCTCGAAGTCCAGGTCGGCGCGGACCTTCTCGCGCGCCGCCTGGCGGTTCTGGCTGATCATCACGAAGGTGGACAGGAAGATCGCCTCGAGGCTCACGATCATCGTCAGCAGGCCGAAGGGGTACGGATCCCAGACGGCCGAACGGCCGAACAGGCCCTCGTTGAAGGTGATCCAGACCGCGAACCACGCCGCGTGGATGTAGACGAACTGCATGGTGCCGGAGAAGGTGGTGATCGCATCCGCGATGCGGTCCTGGGTTCCTCGCATCCGCGCGAGGACGTACTGCTCGTGCCGAAGTCGTGCGTCCAACCCGTTGATCCCTGAGGACATGGCCACTCCCTGATCCGATGCTCACGAGACGGCCGCGAGGGTATGCGAAGTCGGTGTGCGGCTGAAACACCGCAGGCCGCTGGCCCGGGTGGGGGCGGGAGCGGGCGCTGAAGTGTCGCTCGGCAGCTTATGTGGCGATCAAGGATCTGTGTTGGCCTTCGAAGCCGTGCGCGCCTCATGCGTCCATCGCGGCCGCACCCCGCACCACCCGGTTCCCATCAATGATGCAGGGTAAAGGGGAGGCGAGATGATGGTGGAGATGCACCGCCGCCGAGACGTTCCAATGGATACAACAGGTAATTGCCATAGCGTGCTCGGCACTTGATGTAAGCCAACTATGCGTTGGTCACGACAGCAACCGCCACGCCGCGATCGCAAGAATCCGCAGGTCAGCGGCCTGTTGGTCAAGGACCGTTCTGGCTGGTATCCCGTCGGGGCTACTTAAGGCAATTGCTCCCTTACTGGGGGCAATTGCCTTTTGTGCAGGTCATCCCTGAAAGGGTGGGGCCGGTCAAGGGGTATGTCTTGCCGGTTGTGTCGTGGCTTGATCGTGTGGGAGAGCGTGGGGTATCGCGACCCGGCGGGTCGGTCGTAGTTGATAGTGCTGTGGGGTTGTGGCCACCAGGTGTTCTGGGTGCGCAGCGGCGTGGCTGCCGGTCATCCCTTCGCCGCGTCGCGCGGGGGCGGGTTGCCCGGTGCGGGCGGCATGGTGTGAATGCGTGTGTGGCAGGCGGGGCCAATCAGAAGCGGGGACCTCGCCGCTGTGCGGGGGTCAGACCTGCGCGCGGTCTCGCGCCTGTCGCGGTTCCCTGCCCGCTCACCCGGCCGTGACGGGCTGTGTCAGGCATCTGATGTGTCCGTCGCGTAGCCCGTAGAAGACCAGGGTGAGCAGCTTGCGTGCCGCGGCGGTCACGGCGATGTTGCGCACCGCCGGGCCGCGGCGGGCCTCGATGCGCTCGCGCAGTTCGCGCATGGGCGAGCCGGCCGGGGCTTTCTGGACCGCCTCGATCAGCGCCCAGCGCAGCAGGGTCGAGCCCTGCTTGGTGATCCGGCCGCGGTGCACGGTGGTATCAGACTCGCGGTGCCTCGGGGTGAGCCCGGCCCAGCAGCACAGCTGCTCGGGGCGGGCGAACCGGTGCACGTCCCCGATCTCGGCCACGATCACCGCGGCCAGCACCGGCCCGACCCCGGGAATGCGCTGGATCGCCAGATAGCCAGGGTCCCTGGCCAGGCGCACTCGGGCCAGGTGCTCGGCGACCTCGATCTCGAAGGTGACCGCGTCGATCAGCCGGCGCAGCGCGTCCACCCGCGCCGCATACGGCGGCTCGAGCCCGACCTCGGCCAGCAATGCCGAACCGGACGCGCCGAACAGGTCCGTCATCGGCACCGCGACGCCGCACTTGGCCAGCACCGCGTGCACCTGCGCCTTGAGCCCCGAGCGCAGCTGCACCATCTTGTGCCGGTGGCGCACCAACTCCCGCAGTTCGCGCACGGCGGGCGGCGCGATCCACGCTTCCGGCAGCCGGCCAAGGCGCAGCAGGTCGGCCAGGTCGCGGGCATCGCGCTCGTCATTCTTCACCCGACGAAGCGTGAACATCTTCACCCCCAGCGGATGCGCCAAGTGCACCTCCGCGCCGGCCTGCGCCAGGGCGTCCACCGCCCAATACCAGCCGTACGTGGCCTCCAACACCACCCGCGGATGCGCTCCCGCGCTGGTCACGGCCGCCTTCAACCGCGCCGGGGAGTTCTCGATGCGCACCGCCTTGCCAACCTGCGTGCCATCGGCTTGCATCGACACTAGGACAGTACGCCGCCGGTGCAGATCGATCCCGACCACCGGCCGAGCGTCATGCGAAGTGTCCATCAGGGGCCTCCTCGCCACCCGGGACTATTGCTACCAAGCCCGAGCATCCTCGGAACCCAACAGCGGCGGGAGGCCCC